>JAQTSH010000367.1 GCA_028711405.1 Methanoregula sp. | reverse complement strand
CCTTTCAAGGATGGCATGCACAGTTACCTCCACCAGTTCGCGCGACCGTATTTTCCCTGTATCTCGTTTCTGTTCTTCCTCCCGCTCCTTCTGCTGCCGGTGAAGACAATGAATCTGGTATGCGCGGCGATCATCATGTGTCTCTGCCCATTAGCCCTTTTGTATATATCGAAAAAACTTTTCGGGGGCGTGAACGGGGATGTCGTGGGGGCATCCAATGAGATCACCCGTGCCCTTGTCATTGTCGCAATGGTGCTGGTCTGACATCACCTGCACACCCCCGCGTTTTTCCTGCATTGACGCACGCATGGGTTTTTTATCGTCGCGGGTATTAGCATCGCATTCGGACATTCCGTTCTGGCAATGGCGACAGACAATAGCATCGCGGTGATTTCCCGGGCATGTCCCGGTAGCAGAAATTTATCGTGTGAGCGCACCTGAGATCGACGCTGTATCCCATGTAGCACAACCCCATCTTTTTTAATCGTTCTCGCTGCACTATTGATCGATGAACCTGGATTTTGGCGTGCATATGAAAGGCGGTATCATCACGGAACGTGATCCGGCATTCTGCACGGTCCGTGTACGCCTCCCCGCGGGCATATTGCCCGTCGAGATGATGCGTGGCATTGCCCGCATTGCAAAAACGTATGGTCAGGGATTCGTTCACTGCACTGCACGGCAGACGATCGAGATCCCGCATATTAATCCCGCGAAACTTCGGGCGGTCGAAAAAGCGCTCGCGAAAAATGGGACGCCGATCGGATCCGAGCGTGACGAGATTGTCAACGTGATCGCGTGCCCGGGAACAGAGCGGTGCAAGTTCGCCAATATCGATACTGCAAGTCTGGCCCGGAAGATCGACGCGCAGCTCTTTGGAAAGAATATGCCCGTGAAGATACGGATTGCCATCTCCGGGTGCCCGAATGCCTGTACCAGTCCGATGTTAAATGAGATTGGCATCATGGGGAGGATCCGACCCCTTCGCCTTCCCGGTCAGTGCACCGGGTGTGGGACCTGCGTGGAATATTGCAAAGAGAAAGCGATCGTCATAAAAAACGGGATCTCTGTGCTCAACCCTGATCTCTGCGTCCAGTGTGGTGTGTGTATCATGTCATGCCCGTTTGATCTCTTAAAAGCCGAATACCGCCATTACCGGATCCTTGTAGGTGGCAGGCGGGGGAGACACCCGCACATCGCGCGCGACCTGATCACCATCGACGATGAAGATACCGTTGTGTTCGTGATCGGGAAGATCGTGAACTGGGTATACCGGCGCGCCTGGAGCGGCAGGTTGCTCTCAGACCAGATGGACGATCTGCAATTCGAGAAGTTCCGGGCAGATATCGAACACGAAATCTCTGCAAAGACCGGTAACGAGAAAAAATAATGTAAAAATTTCTCCAGATTTTTTTTCGTTTTTTAGAAAAGTTTCCGGAATCCTTCACCAGCGTCATCCGCGCATTCAACCGAGACTCCATCCCGTACGAGCGTATTGAACATCATGGCGGCGTTCATCAATGTTTCATCCGGGGAGACACCCCGCCGGATATCCGCCAGTGCCTGCACCTGTGGCGCGGGATTCAGCCGTTTTCCTACCCATATCCCCTTGCAGTGCCGGCAGTATGCGCACTGGCTGTACACGGAAACTGCGCCATCAGCGCACGCGACCGTGACTCTGTTTTTCTTTTCATCGCGCTGGAACTGGAGTGTTTTCATATAGAGAAGATATTCAAACATCAGATATGATGATATCGATGTGAAATTGTCACCTGAAAAGTGATACTGCGAATCGAAATAGTTTATATAGCTGCGTCTCATATAAGTAATACTCGCATAACCTGACTGTAAGCGGACAGTCCCGAAGATATGGAGGAAGATTATGGCATCTGACAAGCCCCACATGAATCTGGCTGTTATCGGACACATCGACCACGGAAAGTCAACAACTGTTGGGAGAATGATGTTCGAAACAGGTGCAGTACCTGCACACATTATTGAAGGCTACCGCAAGGAGGCTGAGCAAAAGGGAAAGGCGACCTTTGAGTTTGCATGGGTCATGGACAACTTAAAAGAAGAGCGTGAGAGAGGTATCACGATCGATATTGCCCACAAGCGGTTCGACACTCCCAAGTTCTACTTCACCGTTGTGGACTGCCCGGGACACAGAGACTTCGTCAAGAACATGATCACCGGTGCATCGC
Organism: Methanoregula sp.; assembly: GCA_028711405.1. Lineage (GTDB taxonomy): Archaea > Halobacteriota > Methanomicrobia > Methanomicrobiales > Methanospirillaceae > Methanoregula. The sequence continues at coordinate 445 of JAQTSH010000367.1, read as the reverse complement.
AGGCTGATGCAGCAATCCTTGTGGTTGCAGCACCCGATGGTGTCATGGAGCAGACAAAGGAGCATGTATTCCTTGCAAGAACTCTCGGTATTACGCAGATCATCATTGCCATCAACAAGATGGATGCTGTCAAATTTGATGAGAAGCGGTTCAATGAGGTCAAGAAGGATCTCTCCGATCTCATCAAGATGGTCGGGTACAAACCTGACGAGACTCTTTTCATCCCAATCAGCTCATTAGGTGGAGTAAATATCAAGGTAAACAGCCCTGAAACCCCGTGGTACAAGGGTCTGCCACTTATATCTGCACTCGACACTTTCAAGATGCCGGAAAAACCGACCGAGAAGCCACTCCTGCTGCCTATCCAGGATGTGTACAGCATCAGCGGTATCGGCACGGTGCCCGTCGGTCGTGTTGAAACCGGTGTCATGAAGAAAGGAATGAA
>JAQTSH010000041.1 GCA_028711405.1 Methanoregula sp. | reverse complement strand
CCGGGCTTGGAGCGCTCCGGGCAGGCGCGGACATTGTATGGATCGCGTCACCGGTCTTCGAGCCAATTCCGGATCTCATCTATGAACCCCTTTCAGGACAGCGTATTGGGGAGGAGCATATCGACCGGTTGATCGAACTGGCACAGCGGGCGGATGTCATTGTCTGCGGGAACGGGCTTGGCACCGGGAGTCACACGGTCGTCACCGCTGTCGCCCCATATTGCACACGGGCAGTGTTCGATGCAGATGCCCTCCGTCTACCACTTCCCGTTGCGGCAAACGAGACTGTTTACACTCCCCACGCGGGAGAGTTTGCGCGGATGACCGGACAGAAACTCCCCGGTGACACGATCGGGCGGGCGGAGATGGCACGGAGTGCCGGGTTTTCTGGCACCATCCTTTTGAAGGGACACGTGGATATTATCACGGACAACACGCGTGTACGGTTCAACCGGACCGGTCATCCCGCGATGAGTGTCGGAGGAACCGGGGATGTACTTGCCGGTGTGACGGCAGGGATCCTCTGCCATCTCCCCGCATTCGAGGCGGCGTGTATCGCAGCGTACGTGACCGGTAGAGCCGGTGAGCGCGTGGCGGAGGAACGGGGGGAAGGGATGCTCGCAAGCGACCTTGTCGACCGTATTCCTGCCGAGTTATTCAGAAGTGAAGGTGTGTAAATGGTCGAGTTTTCCCACATAGCAGACGATCGGGCACAGATGGTGGACATCAGCGCAAAGAGGGATGTGGTGCGGGAGGCAGTTGCAAGCGGAAAGATCTTCCTGCGCCCCGAAACCCTCGCTGCCATCCGGGAAGGTACCGTGGTGAAAGGGAACGTCCTTGCCACCGCCCGTGTCGCGGCAACGCTCGCCGTGAAGGATACGCCCCGTCTCATCCCGATGTGTCACGCGATCCCCATCGGTGCGATCACGGTCGATTTTTCCGATGGTAACGGGTGTATCGTCGCAACCGTTCGCGTCAAATCAACCGGCAAGACTGGCGTCGAGATGGAAGCGCTGGTCGGGGTCTCGACCGCGCTGTTGACCATCTGGGACATGGTGAAGTCCGCAGAGAAAGATGCAAACGGGCAATACCCGGTCACACGGATTGAAGAGATTTGTGTGGTGGAGAAGAGAAAAGGTCAATGAAACACGGTCTCTTGGTCTGACCGCACCGGATGGCACGGTTTTTCTACCCTTTTTTTGACGGGTTCGTCCCGATTCTTCCGTCATCCTGCCGGTGTACTTTAATACCCACCCGGTCCAAGTTTATGGGAATACGGGATTCGTCCCGTTTCTAAGGAATGTAGCCTAAAATCAGGCTGAACCTTGAGGTGATAGTACATGGTTAAATCAATGTATGCCTTCGTCAGGGAGGCATGGAACAGACCCGAAAAGAGCGAGGTCAAGGCACTCCTCTGGGACCGTATGCAGTTATGGCGCCGGGAAGGGAGCATCACCCGTCTGGAACACCCCACGCGTATCGACCGCGCACGCTCACTCGGTTACAAGGCGAAGCAGGGTATCGCGGTTGTCCGCGTTCAGATCCGCCGTGGTGGACGCCGGAGTTCACGGTACGTCCGTGCCCGCCGTTCAGCCCGGATGGGTAAGAACCGGCTCACGCCGGGCAAGAGCCTGCAGCGGATCGCTGAAGAGCGTGCCTCACGCAGGTACCCGAACATGGAAGTGCTCAACTCGTACTGGGTCGGGCAGGACGGGAAGCTGAAATATTTCGAGGTCATTCTCGTTGACGGTCACCACCCGGTGATCAAGAGCGACCCCAAGCTCGCATGGATCGGCAACACCGTTCACCGCGGGCGCGCGGAACGAGGCAAGACAGCAGCCGGAAGACGGGGACGCGGTATGGGCACACGGGGCAGAGGTACGGAGAAGACCCGTCCGAGCATCCGTTCCCACGCGAACCAGGGCAAATAATCTTATCCTCTTTTTTCGTAATGGTATCTTCATGCAGATTACCGACGCTTGCGTGTATCCCTGCCCCAACGGGTCAGCATCAGTGCGCCGGATGGCGCTCGAAGCCCGGGCGCTTGGATTTGACAGCATCGTCGCTCACGAAACACCGGCATGCATGATTGGCGATGTGACGGTGCTCTGCGGTGTGCGGATCACCGCACCGGCTGCAAAGGACGTCAACACTCAGGTCAAACGGGAAAAAGGACCGGGCAGGGTCGTGTCTGTTCCGGCGCGAGACAGCGGATTTAACCGTGTAGTCTGTGGCATGCCAGGTGTCCACATCCTGCGGGACATCTACGTCGCGGACAAATATGCCTTTGACCATGTCACGGGAAAGATCGCTGCAGACAATGGAACGGCGATTGATCTGGACCTGTCTCCCCTCATCACTATGCGCGGGCATGCCCGGCAGAAGGCGATCCACCGCTACCTCGATATCCTGAACCTGCACCATCACTTTGAATTTCCAATCACAATCTCCTCCAGTGCCCGTTCTGTTCTGGGCATGCGCACCGTCAGGGATCTCGCCGGGCTCTGCTCAATCCTAGGTATGGACGAAGAGGATGTCAGGCAGGCACTTCTGGGCGTCGCGCAGGTGACCGCGCCAAAACCAACGGCGGTGATGGTGATCTCATGACCGTCCGTCCCCCCACGCTCCGCGAGAAACGGCGGTATCTTCTCGTACGGATCGAGCCCTGCGGGATACTGGTGGAAGGAAAGACCCTTTATTATGCGATCCACGAAGCAGCGGTCTCACTATGGGGGGATGTTACAGTCGCCGTGATGCAACCGGCAGTCATTGCTCTTGAAGAGGGGTACGCGATCCTCCGGTGCCGACGGGGGACCGAACGGGAATGTGCGATTGCACTTTCGACGGTCACTGCCTGCCGCGATCACCAGATCGCCCTGCGGATCATCGCTGCTTCCGGGACGATCGACAGCTTGCGTGACCGCATCCGGGCACTGGGCGCCTATACGCCGCAGAGCAGGGAACAGGAACCGGGGAAGAATGAGGAATGTTCATTCGACACGCGGACATATGAGATCATCCACCGGAGCAGTCAATCCCTTGATCTCATTGAAAAGGGATTTAAAAATACACACCGATTGTTTCTGACAACAGAGGATCTGGAGGAAAAATAAATGCAGCCACAATATCAGATGGGATACGACCGGGCGATCACCGTTTTTTCGCCTGATGGACGACTATACCAAGTAGAATATGCCCGTGAGGCAGTGAAGCGGGGAACGACCGCAGTCGGGATCAAGGCAAAGGACGGCATCGTCCTCATCGTTGACAAGAGGGTCAGCTCAAAACTGCTGGAAGCCTCGTCAATCGAGAAAATCTTCAAGATCGATGACCATATCGGCGTGGCTTCTTCCGGGCTTGTCGGGGATGCAAGGGCACTTGTCGACCGGGCGCGGGTCGAATGCCAGATTAACCGGGTCTCCTACGATGAACAGATCGAAGTGGAGGCGCTCGCAAAGAAACTCTGCGACCATATGCAGACCCTCACCCAGTACGGCGGCATCCGACCCTACGGCACCGCGCTTCTCATCGCAGGTGTGAGTGACGGGGAGAGCCGGTTGTTCGAGACCGATCCTTCCGGCACCCTCCTTGAGTACAAGGCAACAGGTATAGGTATCGGCAGACCTGCCGCGATGAAAGTCTTCGAGGAAGAGTATAACCCGGACGCAGAAATCAAGGATGCGATCCTGCTTGGGTTAAAAGCCCTCCACTCCGCGACCGAAGGGAAGTTCGATGTCGATACCGTGGAGATCGGTGTGATTGGGCGCGAGAACGCGATGTTCCGGAAGATGACCAAAGACGAAGTTGCCTCGTTTGTAGAACAGTTCAAGCAGTGATCTCCCATGATCTCCCTTGAGAATGCCGTGGTTGCCCGGCTCGAAAGTTTTGGCGAGCGGTTTGAGATCCTTGTCGATCCGAATCTTGCGGCACGCGTACGGCAGGGTGAGAACATAAATATCGAAGATGTGGTTGCTGCATTGAACGTTTTTGGCAATGCGTCGCGGGGGACCCGGGCGTCGGATGAATCGCTCGAAAAGGTCTTCCATACGACAGACTTTGCGACCGTGGCAAAGAAGATCATCGAGAAAGGGGAGATACATCTTACCGCGGAACAACGTCGGCAGATGATCGAGGAGAAACGCCGGAAAGTGATCACGTTTATTGCACGAAATGCCGTCAATCCCCAGACCGGTCACCCGCATCCCCCCCACCGGATCGAGATGGCGATGGAGGAAGCCCGCGTTAATATCGATCCTTTCAAGAGTGTGGACGAACTGGTCAAAGAGACCGTGAAGGCGTTACGCCCCCTGCTCCCGATCCGGTTTGAAGAATTACGCCTTGCGATCAAGATCCCGGGAGACCATGCCGCCCGCGCATATGGGGATATCGCGGCAGCGTCTACGATGGAGAAGGACGAATGGCTGAAGGATGGTTCTTGGGTCTGCGTGGTCCGGATCCCTGCGGGTATACAAGGTGACTTCTATGATCTGGTCAACAAGCTCTCGAAGGGTGAGGGACTGGTGAAGATCCTCAATCAAGTATATTAATTAAAAAAGACAAATGTGAGAAGACATATCGATGGAAGTTTTTAAGGCAACCATCAGGTAACTATCATGGCAAAATCAGATAAGACAGCAAAGGGAAAAGTAACTGGTAGTGCAGGGCGTTTCGGTTGCAGGTACGGAAGATTTGTGCGGAAGCGCGTTGCCGAGATGGAGAAGATCTCACGTGCATTCCACCGCTGCCCGAAATGTGATATGGATGCTTTACAGCGGAAGGGTACTGGTATCTGGGAGTGCCGAAAGTGCGGGTACAAGTTTGCCGGTGGGGCATACCAGCCGCAGACACCTGCATTGAAGATCGCGCAGCGCACGCTTGATCGTAAAGTAGAAGAGAAAGCCTGATCGATACGGACTGATAATGGCAAGTTCATACAAATGCGCCCGGTGCAAGCAGAAGGTAGAGATTGACGTTAACGTCCGGTGTCCCTACTGTGGTCATCGTATCCTCTTCAAGGAACGCGGCGCGGCAATCAAGGAACTCAAGGCACGGTAAGGGTCATCACACCCCACCCTGCGCACTATTTTTCAGTGTGTTCTCCCCAATCCCATAGAGGGATACCTGTGCCGCTGAACAAAGCACGTTTTGTGTTTGAAACCCCCCATGCTGACAGGATTATCCGGTCGATCGCGCCAGAGCTCGCAGATGAGGTGAATCCCCGTTCAACGATCCAATGCAAGCTCCTGGGCGCTGATGCGCTCGAGCTCACGGTCGTGGCACAGGATACGGCTGCACTCCGGGCAGCGCTCAACATGTACCTCCGTCTTGTTAATGTGGCGGACGAGATGCAACAGTTGGTCTGAAGCGGGAATTCGAGTTTTCGATCAGGATAATGTGGTCTATTTTACGCAGAAACGCTCATTTTAAACTGATCCACCAAAGTAGCATCCTTCCCGACTATCCTATGATAGGGATGGTTGTTATACACTGTCGCGATTCAGGAGATACCATCCATCAGATGCGAGGGTTCTTATGACCTTTCGAACATTCACGGGAATTTCACTCCTTGAATGGGCATTTGGATCGCTCATAAATTGGTGTTATCGAAAGATGAGAGCGATTGTGATGCAGTGGGTGGTTCGCCCGCTTCGGAATCATTTTTATCGATAGTAACTCCAACATGATCAGGAGAGCCATTATGCAGAACATTTCACCCAAAATCCAGAACCAGATCGCGATGCTTCAACAGATCCAGCAGCAACTCCAGACCATCCTTTCACAGAAGAACCAGTATGAGATGGCAGTGCGCGAGGCAAAACGTGCCCAGGAAGAGATCAAGGATGCGGCAGAGGACGCCCCGATGTACATGAGTGTCGGTACGGTCATGGTCCAGAAGAAGAAAGATGTCGTAAACGAGAAGCTCACCGATAAGGTGGAGACTCTCGAACTACGGATCAAGTCGCTCGAAAAACAGGAGAAGATGCTCCAGGGCAGGTTTGAGCAGCTGCAGGCACAGATCAAATCCGCTATCGAGGGCAAGAGCGCACCGAGTGCAGCCTGATTCCCACCCCTCTCAACTCTTCCCCCGGATTATAAAATCAATACGCGAGGAAAAAACGGCAGCCATCATAAACAATACGAGATGGCGTGCGGTTTTTTATGCCAGCTGACCATGTACTGAACGGCGCACAATCCCACTCCTTGAGAGGGTTTTAGCATTTTCAGGTGGATCTGACTAACACACTGATTTTTTTAGGGTTTTTCGTGTTTCTTCTTTTGATTCTTCTGCGGATTTCTGATGACCCCACATCTGCAAGGATGAGACGGTAACCGGTACTTCCAAAAAATATGACCGATTTCAGGCGGGAAATTTTTAGGTTTTGGATTCACCCGTTGTCCTCGCAGATCGTTCTCGTTACGCCCTCACAAGACGTGCTCATCCTCAAATCCTTCGTAAGATCCCCTGCACGTTCTGCGGCGCGGGGAACACTGCTCCACCCTGCGCTCCTCACCATTCGGCTCGTGCTCCTCCTCACCACGTTGAGGTGAGGCAGTAAAGAGGATACATCCGCCTTCAGCGATTGAAGGTTCATCAAGCCAATGATTTTTGCGAGGTTTTGAGTGGGGAAATCCTAAGAAACGTCAGCCGAAAAAATGGGTCAGAGTCAGGAATTTGAAAACCGTCATTGATCCGCCGCGGGGGTACTATTCGGAGGAGACGGAACCCTATCCTCCTTCGGGATCGTACAAGTTCTGACTGCGGTAAGTGTAATAGGTTAGCTATGGATCATCCCACCGCAAACCTATCTTCACCCGTACGTTCGTTCGCGACGGAACTCATCTGGCTCTCGGCACAATAGATAAAGCACAACTCCCGTCACCCTGCCACCGAATGATCCGGATTTGTGACAAAGATAAAACACAAGACAGATGTAGAAGCCCGTTTTACGTTTCTCGTATGGGAGTACGCGCAGGTTTTATGGAAGAATACCCGGCTCGCCGACTCTTTGCGATAAAGATCGCAAGCGACCATGCCTCCCGAGCTCACAAAGGGCAGTTTCGCAAGGACCGGAGGACACCATTTGTCACCCACCCCGCGCGGGTGGCGACCCTTGTCGGCTGTTTCGGTGGGACGCATTGCGCGATCATCGCCGCCTGGCTCCACGACATTTACGAAGACTGCACTCCGGACTGGATCGGCAGAACAGAGGAGTGCATCGAAAGCCTCCCGTTACCCAACGGGGATCACACAGACATCGCCGCAATTGTCGATGCGCTGACAAAGAAAAATACAATCAAGGAGAAGGCGGCACGGCTCTCCGACAGCCTCGACCGAATACTGGATGCCCCGCCGGAAGCCACACTCGTCAAGATCTGTGACCGGATCGATAACCTGCTCGATACAGCGGACCGCAACGGACGGTTCACGAAGCGCTATCTTGCCTCCACCGATGAAGTGATCGGGAAGTTATCCGCACGCGCAGAACTACAGGGATACGAACCAGCGATAGAGATGCTCCGGATGATCCGGCATTCCAAACTAAAAATTGAGTGATAAGACCGAATCACGGTGCCCGGTTGATCAGGTTGATCGCGTTCACCAGTGCCTCGACAGACGAAAGCACGATATCGTCACCCGATCCGCTCGCATCGAAGATATGCCCGTGTTCGTCCTCGACTGCGATCGTGACATGGCACATCGCATCCGAACCCCCGGAGATCGCTTCAATATTGAACTCCTTTAACTGAATCCGGGCAGGAACGATCCCGAGAATCGCCTTCAAGGCTGCATCCACAGGACCATTCCCCACCGCAGAGAAGACATGTTCCTGGTTGTTCACCTGCGCCTTGACGCTGGCAGTCGGGATCATGTGGTTCCCCGTCATGATCGCAATATCCTGCAGGTCGAACATCTTGTGGTTCAGTTCGATACCCATCGTGCTGTCAGTGATCTCGTAGAGATCCGCTTCAGTCACCCGCTTACCCCGGTTGGCGATCGCCTTGACCTTCTCGACGATTATATCCAGCTGGGCATCGGACGGTTCAAGGTGGACGAGCGAGAGCATCTGGCGGACTGCGTGCCGCCCGACATGCTTCCCCAGCGTGAGACGCCGCCGGTGCCCGACCATCTCAGGAGTCATGATACCCGGCTCGAAGGTCTCGGTGCATTTGATCACCCCGTGGGAGTGAATGCCGCTCTCGTGAGAGAAGACATTCTCCCCGACCACCGGCTGGGTGGGCGGGATCGTGATGCCCGAGAACCGGGAGACCAGGCGGGAGGTCTCAACAAGACGCTCTTTTTTTATCCCGGTCCTGATACGGTAAATGGACTCCATGATCATGACCGTCTGGGCAAGATCCGCATTGCCTGCCCGTTCACCCAGTCCGTTGATCGTCACCTGGACCTGAGATGCACCGGATTCGACAGCGGCGATCGTGTTTGCCACCGCAAGCCCGAAATCATTGTGGCAGTGCACGTCAAGCGGGCAGTCCACGCTCCGGGCAATCCGGGAGATCAGCATCTTCATACCAGATGGTGAGCAGACGCCGACCGTATCCGGAATGTTGATGATCGTTGCTCCGGCTTCTGCTGCGGTCCGGCAGACCTCGATTAAATAATCGCAGTCAGTCCGCGTCGCATCCATGGGCGAGAACATGCACTGGTTGATGTGTCCGCGAATATACCGGATGATCTCATCGGTAATCGTGAGCACTTCTTCCCGTGACTTGTTGATCGTGTTCTCCCGCTGGATATCAGAAGTCGGGATAAAGACATGGACCATGTCCACGTCACAGTCAAGGCAGGTATCGACGTCGGCTTTGACCGAGCGTGCGAGTCCGCAGATGTTCGCCTCGAGACCAAGTTTTTTGATGGCAGCAACAGTCTCTTTTTCAGCGATGGACGATGCAGGGAACCCTGCTTCGATCACGTGAACGCCAATATCCGAGAGCTGGCGGGCGATCTCAAGTTTCTGTTCAAATGTAAATGCTATCCCTGGGGTCTGTTCTCCATCACGGAGCGTTGTGTCAAAAACAGTGACTTCTTCACGAGCATGGCTATCGGTGAAGAAGGCAATCCCCCGCAACATCCTTGCGAGCAGTCATACAAAATTATAGACACGCGGATCATATAAACAAAACCCAGACTCTATACCTTTTCTCGGATATATGCGCTGGTTATCCATCGGTTTCAACGATATGTTTAATACCCAACTATCCCTACATTAATAGCGCAGTGCCCCGCCTTAACTCAGCTTGGTAGAGTGCGCGGCTGTAGTATGGATTACCGTAAAAGGTAACTGCGCGGCTACCGCGATGTCCCCGGTTCGAATCTGGGAGGCGGGATAACTGTACATCAAAAGAGCCCAGGTAGTGTAGCGGCCTATCATGTTTGCCTGTCACGCAAACGACTCGGATTCGAATTCCGACCTGGGCGTTCTCCTTTTTGGATCGAATTCACGTCATCGTGAGGTTTTTAAAAAATGTGTCAGGACAATGCCCGGCTATCGTGTGACTGCGATGTAACGCGTGCATCGAACTCATGCGTCTGACGCGGGCGAGTGCCGGACCAGCATCGCGGTTCACATGTGAGCCGGCACGCCCATCTCATGCAGTGTGTTTTCCAACGGGGACTTACCGGATTTTTTCCGCGGCGATGTTCGCGAAGACCTTCAACGCCTCAAAATCAGTCGTTGTGCCACCCATCGCAATCTCTTCAAAGACATCCTTCTTGACAAAGATGATCGTATAGACCGGTGAGTTAGGGGTGCGGGTCTCCTCGGTCTTATGGGCAATGCTTGCATCGCCAATCTTCCCGAGGGGTAGTTCGTAAACTGCATACGAACCATCCGTTGCGGTCGAGAGCATCCGTTCCTTTGCCATATCAAAAACCCTGTTCATCGCGAGAACAGGATACAGGTCAACCGACTGGCTCAGCGCCGTCATATCGAACATCTCCCGGTTCATCCGGTAAAAGGTCACAGAATAGCCCTGTCTCCACCCAAGGTCCCGCGAGAGCTGGCTCATCTCCTCGTATGCGCGTTCCGACCGTTCTTTTACGATATAATCTCCGGGCAGATCCGCCAGTTGTAATGCCATGTCTGATGGTTTTTGTAGAGTGCCCGGGTGATCTGCCGTGGGTGCTGCGACGACCGTCTGGGTTGGTGCAGGAGTTGGAGCGGTTTTGTCCGCCGTTGTCGAGAGGCAACCGGCAGTGCCGATGAGGAGCAGGATGACAATAGTCATCGCAATGTAACCCGGATGCATGATCGTACCATCGCAAAGAAACGGTAAAACCCTGTCGGAAGGCGTATCATATGCCGTTCCGGTGTATTTT
>JAQTSH010000366.1 GCA_028711405.1 Methanoregula sp. | reverse complement strand
CCTGTGGTGGCAGATTCATGTACAAAAAGATTAGCGCGGTCGTGGTTCCGACGCTCATCGCGGTTGGGATCATCGCGTATATGCTCTACCGTGTCTGGGGAGACCTGCTCGAAGCCCTCCAGCACATGATCCCCATTTATCTCGTGATAGGCATCGTCATCTGCCTCTCTGCCTGGTGGCTCCGTGGATGGCGGTACCACTATATCCTCGCGAGCCTCACCTACAACGTGCCGGTCATTGTCGCCACTGCCTGTATCTTTGTCTCCCAGACCGTGAACCTCGTTGTGCCCGCACGACTCGGGGATTTCGTCAGGATTTTTATCTTGAAACATGATTACAACACGTCGTACTCGGAAGGCATCTCCTCCATTGTTGTCGAACGGGTCTTTGATATCGTCACCGTCGCGCTCCTTGGGGGAGTAGCACTGTTGTTCATTCCGAACGTCCCGTCATGGTTCTATACGGTCATCTTTGTGCCTTTGCTTATCGGGATCGCATTTTTTGTCTTTTTAGTATTTTCCGGTAAACTGACAACACAAAACAAGTACATCCGGATTATCCTGACAATGCTCGAAGAGATCCGCCGAGCGTCACTCACCCTCAAATCCATCGTTGTGCTCAGTGTTTCGTCCATCGTCATCTGGCTGTTGGATGTGCTTGTCTGCGTTTCGGTTGTCATGATGTTCCAGCAGCAGATCCCGTTTGCCGTCGTGCTGCTCGCGATTGTCATCGGCAACCTTGTAAAAGCAGTCCCGCTTACGCCCGGCGGTGTCGGGACATACGAGCTCTCGCTGGCGTTCACCTTTGAACTGTACGGCGTTGCACCGGCAATTGCGTTTCTGATTGCGGTCATCGACCACCTGATCAAGAATATCGTGACGCTTGTCGGAGGCGTCATCTCGATTTACTTTTTGGGCGACTGGGTGATCCCCACGATACGACAGGCGATACACGAGCGATCGAAGCGGGGGAAAGAGTCCTGACCATCGAATCCCAGATTCTTTCGGTCATCTCCTGGCTCGTCGTGATCACCTTCCTGCAGCTGTCGCTGTATCCTGCCTTAAAAAAGACCCTGAAGAGTTTTGCTTTCCCGGCGGCTTTTGCCGCAGCGCTCCTCTGCTTCACGTTCGTCTCCTGGTACTGCGGACTTTTCCGGCTTCCCATACTGCTTGCGCTCCTGCCATTTGTCATCCTCTTTATTTACCACCTCTACCGACGCGAGTACACGGCTGAAAACCTCAAACGCGAGTGGAAGTGGGAACTGGTCTTTTTACTCTTCTTCTTTTTGATGCTCGATGCCCGGTTCGTCAACCCGACGATCTCTTACGCGGAAAAGTTCATGGACCATGCGTTTCTTGCGTCGATCATGCGAACGCCTGTTGTCCCCCCGCTCGATCCCTGGTTCTCCGGGGGGACACTCAATGTCTATTATTATCTCGGCTACTGGATCTTCGGGTGCCTGGGTATCGTGAGCGGTGTTCCGTCAAATATCGTCTTTAACCTTGGGTTGCCGACCGTCTTTGGGATCACTGCCGTGACCCTGTACGCCCTTGGCACCCTGATCCTCGACCGGTTCCGCTGGCTCCCACTCCTGCTCCTCTTCATCCCGAACCCGTCATTTTTGTATCAGGCATTCCTCGGGAAAGGACTGAACTCCATTCTCTTGGACAGCACTCGGACGATCACCAACACGATCAACGAGTACCCGCTCTTCTCGTTTGTCTGGGGCGATCTCCACCCCCATGTCATCTCCCTCTTCAACCAGGCATTTTTGTTGTTCATCCTGGTCTTCGCCTACAAACGCTGGGAGTCGCTTGATGCCCGCGGACGGTGGCAAATCGGGATTCTCGCAGCGGTCAGTCTCGGCTCCATGCCCCTTATTAATACCTGGGATGTCCTGCTCTACGCGCCCATCACGCTCTTCTTCGCCGGACTCATTCTCTGGCGGAACCGGGCGACCCTGCGACGCCCCGTCGCGTGGCAGTTCCTTCTGACTGTCCCCCCACTCGCCATCCTGAGCTATCTGCCCTTTTACCTTGTGCTGGATACGAACACAGGTAACATCTCGATCGTCCACACGCCCTCGGATCCCTTCCAGTTCTTCCTTGCAAACGGGATCTTTATCGTCATCTTTTTGGCGCTCCTCACCCGCGAGATCAAAGAACGCCCGTATCTTCTGCTCGTCGCTATCCCGTTCATCCTCGCGGGATACCTCGCTGCGGCGATTGCAGTCGTGCCCCTTGTCTACTTCATCGCAAAGAAGCAGCGCGACATACCTGAACTCCTTGCCATCAGCGGGCTTTCCATACTCGTCATCGTCGAACTGATCTATCTCTCGGACAGCATGGGCGATACCTATTTCCGGATGAATACGGTCTTTAAATGTTACCTCCCCGCATGGATCATCCTTGGCACGGCGGCATTCTCGATGATTGCCCTGTGGCTCGCCAGACCCGGACGGATCCCGGTCTGCCCACCCCGGCGATCCGCTATCGCTGCAGTCATCGTGATCGGGACGCTCTTTGTCGTCCCGTTCTTTGTCCCGCTCGATCTTGGTTACGGGAGCCGGTCGCTGGACGGGCTCGCGTACCTCGACACCCGGTACCCCGGGGATGCCGGAGGGGTCGCCTACCTGCGGTCGCTACCCGGCGAGGAACGCATCGTGGAAGC
>JAQTSH010000040.1 GCA_028711405.1 Methanoregula sp. | reverse complement strand
TTGACGATGGAAAAAAAGGTACGAACCCCTGGATCGCAAACGGAATTTCATGACTCATTGACAGTTTCGGTTGCCGGTGTTACCCACACCTTCCATACAAACCCTGCAATACAGAGGATGTTGAGCAGCACGAGTAGGATAAGACTCCAGATATTCTCAGCGACATTTGTACTGACAGAGAGATTCATACCAGAAAGATCATTGAAGCTCCCGATGAAGAGGGCAATGATGAAGAACAGGATGGAACCGACAATGATGCCAAGGAGGACAGCTGCAATGATCCGGAGCGGACTGGGTTTTTGGGAGTGTTCAATCATGAAAACCATGTCGTACCCCGTCCTATAAATGTATTGGCATTGTGGAAACAATCCAACATATCACCGAAAAATCCGGAGGAAGAGAACCGGAACAGCTCTGCGTGCATGTTATTTTTAAGACTCTTCTCCAATTTTAGGAGGAAATTTTTTAGAGTTTTTCCCAGATCAAAAATTCAGGAAATATGTCATTAGCTCCATAAACTTCTGCCGCCGAAGGCGGAGGTATCCTCTTTACTGCCTCACCTCGCAGAGGTGAGGAGGAGCACGTCCCGAAGGGTGAGGAGCGAAGGGGGGTCGCAGTGCCCCCCCGTAGCGACGAAAGTGCGGGGGAAAATTTGATAGATTTGGGAGGGCACAAAGGTTATCTACACTCAAAAATTTTTTAGCTGAAAAACGGTCAGAATTTTCAAACTCAAAAACCCCAATTCTACAGAATTTGTCAAAATGTAGGTTGAATCAACATTTTTACTAATTTGATGTCATCCTAAATCTGGAGAAGAACCATTTTTAAAAAGACGAAAAAGAAAAACCGGCGGAACCGAAATCCCTCCGAACGTCACATGCTATGTATCCGGCACATCCGGGGGACATGTTGCCAGATTCGATTGGTATTCTTATACAGTTGAACCGGTGAATCTTAACAGGAATCCCCCGCACCCTTTTTCACTTCTCGCGAACGATAATCCCAGTCATCAGCATCCATTTTTTTCAGGGTGGAAACGATCGCGTCCGTGAGTACTTTTCGCATCCGTTCGCCTTTCTCCCGCGACGCCTTGGTTGGATCTCCGGTCGCACCGCAATCAGTCAGTTCGGAGAATTTCCATTTCACATCCAGGATTTCCGGAAGTGCAGGCACAACCCCGCGAGCGAGCTCCGGTCGGCAGAGTTGCGGGAAGAGGGCAAGTGCCATCGAGAGTTCCCCTTCCCCTCCATGCCCCAGTCCGTTCCAGACAGAAAAGAAGTCCGGGGGGAGAAGAGGTACGAGTGAATTCCACCAGGCATCCAGGCTGACAATCTTCAGATCCGGGTGAGCAACCTTCGCACAACGGCTCGCGATCTCAATGGAGGGGATGTTCCCGTCATGACCGTTCAGGATGAAGACCTTCTTTATGCCTTCACGGTACACGGATTCAAGAATATCCCGTATAATAGCAGTCTCGGTATCCGGCTGGAGCGAGACCGTGAATGAAAAATCCTTATAATATTCGCTCATGCCATAGTTCACCGGTGGTAACACCGCCGTCTTCGGCAGACATGCAGCAACGTCGAGCGCGAGCGAGTATGCGGTCAGCGCATCGGTCCCACATGGCAGGTGTGCACCGTGACTCTCCAGAGACCCAAGGGGCAGAATGACCATATCGAACGGGGCGCGGGCAACATCAGCGGCGGTCTGGTGTGCAATAAGAAGGGGATCTTTTTCCATGGGTAGTACTCCGTTCGGAGGTTATACCTCCATTCATTTATAGAAGCCTGTTTGTCGGATTTCGTGTGGCGGTCACTGAAAAACAAGTCCGCCAATATCATTTCCAAACACCTTTTACGCACAACAACCGACTAATCCATACTCATGGCACAGCTGACGGTTGACATCGGTGGACGTGCAGGTATCGATTGCCGGGGATTCTGTGAATACTGTTATTTCAAACATGTAAAGGATGTCAAGGCATTCGGGTGCCGGTACTGTATGCCTTTCAAAAAAGGCTGCGATTATTGTACAAAAGGTGTGAAGGAAGAGTACAGCGGGTTTAAGGATCTGAAAACCATCGCGGACGAAACCCTCGCCGCACTGCAAACCAAATCCGGCGATCTCGATCGTATCACGATCAGCGGCGGCGGCGATCCCAGTTGTTACCCGCAGTTTGCGGATCTCATCGAGTTGCTCGGCGCGACGGAAGCCCCGCTCCACATCGGCTACACGAGCGGCAAAGGCTGGGACGATAGAGAGATCGCTGATCTCCTCATCGATAACGGACTCTCCGAGATCTCCTTTACGGTCTTCGCTACCGAGCCTGACCTCCGTAAACGCTGGATGCATGATCCCACGCCGGATGTCTCTTTACATATCCTTGAGCGACTCTGCGGCGAGATCGATGTTTACGCTGCTGCGGTCATCCTGCCGGGTATCAACGATGGCGCAGTGCTTGAACGTACCTGCACATGGCTGGAAGAGCGTGGAGCGAAAGGGCTCATCCTCATGAGGTTTGCGAATGCGACCGAACAGGGATTGATCCTTGGGAACGCTCCGGTAATGAAAGGACAACCGGTACAATCCGTTGAATCGTTCCGTGATACTGTCACCGATCTACGAAAAAAATTCCGGATGAAAGTCTCCGGTACCCCGCTCTGGGATCCTGAGATCGGTTCCCCGTTTGCCATCCGGCACGAGACCGGACTCTTACAAAAACTCCCGTGTGTCGCGCGACGGGCATCCGTTGTCACGGGAAGCGTCTCTGCACCATTCATTGACGCGGTGCTTTTTGCCTGCGGTGCCACGATTCCGGCAGTCCCGGTGAAAAAAGAGATCGCGTGCCTGATCACCATCGATGATCTAAAGGAACTCGATCTCCGTCAGCTTGAACGGACGGTCATTCTTCCCGGACGGGCATTTGTCCACGATGCCGAGGCACAGGAAGTGCTCAGCCGGGATGGGATTGACAGGAAAGTGATCCGGGGTCCCGACATGTTGACTGCGGATGCAGAGACCAGTATGGGCATGACAAAAGAACAGGTGCTCGCGATGGAGATGGAGGGGTTTGCGGAGCTGATCTGGGCGATCAATATGTATGGAGATTCGTGACTTCGTCACATGTGCACAATGAACCCACTATTGATCTCATTTGGCATATGCCGCTGCACACGTATGGGAAGGGAGTTATAGATTCCGAGGGGCGGGGAGTGTTTGGGGGATAGGGGTGTTCCACCATACGTGCACAATGAAACTCCGTCATTGACACTTAGTGCCGTAGTGATCTGACCCGCAGTCCGGAGCACCAGATGTACCTGAATGGGTGTTCTCATTCGATCAGGAGGGTAAATTGTTTTTAGTGCATCATGGTGAATAGGGGCTGCTGCCCTAAAACTCCATCATCAGGGGTATTCCTCCCCCGAGATCGGGGTCTGCGCACCGCATCGTCGGGTTGCACCCAGGCACGGCGGCGGTTCGAGGGATAGATCGGGCTAAAGGACTAACGTTACAACAAAGATGTAATTCAGATGGAGAAAAATCCAATCTGACACCCCACTTTAAAACAGCGAATCAAAAAAAAATAAAAGTTTAGATTAATGCAGCGGTGATGCCGATCACACCGGATTGGATGATCACGGCTACCGCGATAATAACTCCTGCCATCTCAAGAGCAACTGCAACATTTCCTTTCTTTAATTCCTCAAACTCCTCAACACCTTTCGTGAGCTTGTCAAGGATGTTGAGCGCAAGGTAGATCGCTGCGATCGCAAGCACAATCCCGAGAATGAGCTGGACGAATGCAACACCAATATCGAGCAACCCCTCAACTGACAGGAGCCCCACACTCATCGCCTTGCTGATGCCATGGGATAAACCGCTCACACCGGACTGGACGACAAGTGCGATTGCCACAAAGACCGACGCGACAAAAATACCGACTGCGACATTGCCCTTTGCGAGTTCCTTCTCCTCATTAATACCCTTGGTAATTTTGCCAAGTACTGCAAAGCCAATATACAATGCCACAACGGCAAAGATAATGGCGATGACCAACTGGATCAATCCAACTGCTGCATTTGCTAAAAGCATACAATCACCTAAATGTACCGCATATTATGGGATGAATCGACACATAAATTTATGCTCAAAACATAAAAACCGAAAATCCTGAATCAAATCAAAAAAAGAACAGCGTAACAACAGTAAAATCCCGGTTGTGCGTCTGTCCTGACACGACCAAAAATCCACGTCTCACAAGTGGTCATGGCGGATTTGCCACAGGATCCTTTGGATTCAAGGTATCCATAGAAATCTGGCATTTTCTTTTTATGCGCGCTAGGAACCCAAGCAGGATACTGGGTTGTTCTCAACTACCAGAACCTGATTGCCCGGGAGCAACCGGAAAAAAACGTATCGACCGTAAAACAAGATGCTGCGAGAGGGTTACGATCCCCCGATCTCCAGATCTCTCAAAGTTTAAGAAACGCTCAATTCAGCGTCGATAAACCCTATGAGTCTGGCGCCCTAACCAGCTAGGCCACCGCAGCACAAAAAGTGCATAATGAAAACGCCGTAAAAATTATTAAAGGTTCTGATGCGACGTTATTTCGGGTATTAGTCCTTCTTCTGCGAAAGGAACACATTCACCGCTGCCGTGATCGCAGCCACTTTCTTACCCTGCCCGAAGGAGCCTGCAAGGGTTTGCATACGCGCTTCTTCATCCCGCTTGTAGCGTTCGAGCGTTTTGATGATATGCTCTTCCTGCAAAAAGTGTGTGTGTGTATTCCCCTCAACAAACTGGGGATTGTTCATGATCGCATAATGGAGGGGGAGGGTGGTCCTGACTCCCAGGATGATGTACTCGGATATGGCGCGCCGCATCCGCTTAATCGCCTCGACCCGGGTGCTGTCCCAGGCGCAGAGTTTTGCAATCATCGAGTCATAGTTCGGCGGGATCATGTACCCCATGTGGATCCCACTGTCCACCCGGATGCCCGGACCCCCGGGCGAACGGTACCGGCTGATCTTGCCCGGATCTGCACTGAAATTGTTCAGCGGGTCTTCCGCATTGATCCGGCACTCTATCGCGTGCCCGCGAATCGAAATATCCGCCTGATCGAACGGGAGCGATTCCCCGGCTGATATGGCGATCTGCTGCCTCACAAGATCGATGCCAGTGACAAACTCGGTGATCGTATGCTCGACCTGCAACCGGGTGTTCATCTCCATGAAGTAAAAGTCGTCATTACTGTAGAGGAACTCAACCGATCCGGCGTTTGTGTAATCCGACGCTTCCGCCACTTTGAGCGCGGCTCTTGACATCCGTTCGCGCAATTCCGGGGTCATGATAGGGGAAGGAGCTTCCTCGACCAGTTTCTGGTGGCGGCGCTGGATCGAGCACTCGCGGTCGAAGAGGTGCACCGCATGCCCGTGCTCATCCGCGAGAACCTGGAACTCGATGTGCCGGGGCTTCACAAGATACTTCTCGATAAAAACCGTTGCATCCCCGAACGCAGACTTGGCGATCCGCATACTTCCCGTGATCGCCTCTTCGAGGGATTTCTCGTCATTGACGATCTGCATCCCGATGCCGCCCCCACCGGCACTGGCTTTTACGATCACCGGGTAACCGATCTCAAACGCAACTTTCTTCGCGTCTTCAATATCACTGATGCCATCATCAGTTCCGGGAAGCACTGGCACACCGGCTTCTTTCATCATCTTCTTACTGCCAATCTTCGATCCCATTGCCTGTATGGTACGGGATCGCGGACCGATGAAGATCAACCCCTCATCCTGGCAGATCCTGGCAAAACGGTAATTCTCTGCAAGAAAACCATAGCCCGGATGCACTGCCTCCGCTCCGCTTTTCCTGGCGATATCGATGATCCGTTCCATGTTGAGATAGCTTTTCGATGGGTGTGCCTCCCCTACCTGGAACGCTTCATCGGCATATTTGACATGGAGCGAGTTTGTATCGGCAGATGAATAGATGGCGACCGTCTCGATATCCAGCTCCCGGCACGCTCGCATGACCCGGATGGCGATCTCGCCCCGGTTGGCGATCAGGATCTTGTCAAAAAATTTCATTGCACCACCAGCAGGACATCGCCGTTCTGGACGACATCGCCGGCATCAACAAAAATCTCCGTGACTTTGCCGTCAATCGGGCTGTGAATGGGATTCTCCATCTTCATCGCCTCGAGGACAAGAAGCGTATCTCCTTTCTTCACGGTCGCCCCGCGACTTGTTATCACCTGGAGTACCATTCCCTGCATGTTGCTCCGGATGCCCCCGGCGATCTCTCCCCTTGGGGCTTTCTGCGGTGTAACCCCGGCGACTTCGACCCGGCTCCCGCCCACAGAGATGATCCGGACCGAGAAGACCTCGCCGTCCACCTCTACCTCCATCTGGTCGGGTATCCCGGTTGCAGGCTTTGTAGCGGTCTGCTTTTTCGGGATCTCCTCGATCGTCCGCTCCCCTTTCAAAAACGAGGGGGCAATTGCCGGGTAGAGAATATAGGTGAGGACATCTTCCTCTTTTTTTACGAGATTTGCCTTCTCAGCCTCATATTTCATCTTCTCGTACGCGGGTTCGAGCAGATCAGCCGGACGGACCGTGATCACTTCTTCGTCACCAATAATGATCTGGCGAATCTCGTCACTGACCGGTGCCGGGGATTTGCCATATAAGCCCCGGACATAATCCTTCACTTCTTTTGTGACGTTCCGGTAGCGCTGCCCATTCACAAGGACATTTAAGACTGCCTGTGTCCCCACGATCTGGCTCGTCGGTGTGACGAGCGGTGGGTAGCCCAGGTCTTTTCGCACGCGCGGGATCTCTGCGAGTACATCGTCCCACCGGTTCAGCGCGTCCTGTTCCTGAAGTTGTGAGACGGTATTTGAGATCATACCGCCCGGCAACTGGTAGATGAGTACATCGCTGTCAACCCGTTCCGAGATCGGGTTCAAGAGCCCGGCATACTTTTCCCGGATCTGGATGCAGGTATTCCTGACTACACGGAGTTTGATCAGGTCGATTCCCGTATCCCTGGGCGTCCCGATGAGCGATGCAACAACACTCTCGGTGGGTGGCTGGGACGTCCCCATCGCAAAGGGAGACATCGCCGTATCGAGAATATCCACGCCCGCTTCGATCGCAGTCTGGTAACTCATGGGAGCGATGCCACTTGTTGAATGACTGTGAAGGCAGACTTTGGTATCGACCGCATCCTTGATGCCGGTGATCAGTTCACGGGTCGCTTCCGGCATGATCAGACCTGCCATATCCTTGATGCAGATCGAGTCACAGTCAAGAGCGTAGAGATCTTTTGCCATGTCAATAAATGTCTTTGTGGAATGCGCGGGACTGGTGGTGTAAGAGATGGCACCCTGCAGATGGGCTCCGGCTTTTTTTACCTGCTCCATCGAGCGTTTCATGTTCCGGATGTCGTTTAACGCATCGAAGACCCGGAAGATGTCCACCCCGTTCCTGTGCGCAGCAGCGATAAAATGATCGACCACATCATCCGGGTAATGCCGGTAGCCGACAAGGTTCTGCCCGCGCAGGAGCATCTGGATCGGCGTATGGGAAAGTTCCGCTTTGAGTGCGCGGAGCCGTTCCCAGGGATCATCGTTCAAAAACCGGATACAGGTGTCAAACGTGGCGCCGCCCCATGCCTCGACAGAAAAGAACCCGCAGGTATCGATCACGCGTGCCAACGGGATCATATCTTCAGTACGAAGGCGCGTTGCAATAAGGGACTGGTGGGCATCCCGTAGTGTAGTATCAGTGATGTGGATTTTATGAGAACCGCGAGAACGCATTGTGGAAACCTCAGAGCTTCCCTAACAGAATATTTCAGCCTCTCAAAACTTCACATGCTAAGTATAAAAAATTCACTAACTGGTACGATTGAGAAAAAAAAGACGCATATGGCACAAATTCCGGAAACCTGGTCCAATGTACCTGTGCAAAATACCGGGCAGCACACGCCACCGTTCCGGTAACCCCGCACCGCGAGCAGTTCGGCAATCTCATCCGCCCGCATCAGTGCATCATGGATGAGGATGAGACACAATGGTACGAGGGTTCGTACCCCCCAGTCTTCCCCTTTCAGTTTCATGGCGATCCGGATTCGCGCATAATCGCACAGGAGCAGTTCTGCGATCTGCATCGCGCACTCCCCGATCATTCCCAGCTCAAATCCCCACCGGTTTTTACCCGCCCATACCGAGACGGCGAGGAAATCCCCGGGTTTCTGTTCGGTATACAGCCATGTACCGACCAGCACAATGACCCCGAACCTTAAAAAATACGAGAGCCCATCACCGCCGGAGATCCAGATGAGAACCGCAATGACCCCAATGAGGACGAGCATTCCCGTTACCACCCTGATATTTTTCACCCGACGCATGCGGGGAGTGAAGAGCAGCCACCAGAGAAGGACGGCGAGCGCGCCCCAGATACTGATGAACGCAGCTACGGATATGAGCGCAGCGCTTGCAAGCCTTATTCGTGGATCCTGCATGCAGCCTCCCGGATCGCATCGGGGGTGAGATTTACCGGGCATCGTCCCAGGTCTGTAAGTTTTTTTATTAGCGCCGGTGCGCGTTGCCACCGCGTGAGAGCCCCGGGTAACCTGCCGAGCGCACACAGTTCTCCCGCATCAATCTCCCAGAGATGATCGACATGCGGGAAGATGCTCTGCTCATGTGTGAAGATGATTGTGATACCGGAATCGTGTGTGGAGAGTTCCCTGCACAACAGTTCTTTCTCAATACAGTCAAGCGAACTGAACGGTTCATCGACAAGCAGCAGATCATACTCGCGGGCGAGAATGCAGGCAAGATGGAAACGCTTCAGTTCCCCCCTGCTCAGTGAGAGTGGTGACACGTTGCCATCAACCTTCAGCCGCGCTGATCGGATTACATCCTTATAGTCCAGTCCCCATGACGCGCATTCTTCGGCAATAGAAAGCCGGGTGATATGGAATTCGGGGAATTGCGTGGAGAGCATCAGCGTTTTAATTCCTTCCCTTTTGACTGTTCCCTGCGACGGAGTAAAAATGCCCGCCATCGCAAGGGCAAGGGTGGACTTTCCGCTCCCGACCACGCCGCTGACAAGATGTATCCCTTCCTCAAATGTCCCGTTGACAAGAAGTGACCACTCACCCTGTTGAACCTGAAGATGGTCGAGGACGATCTTCATACTCTACACCGCCACGACAAGGGATAAAATGCAGTCCCGGACAAGGACGAAAATACCTCGTCGGGTGTCCCGGCATATCTCACCTTCCCCTGTTCGAGATAGATCAGCAGATCGCTAAGTGCCGCGATCTCCATCTGCTGGGTGCAGCGGAGCACGTAGCGCGCCCCGCAATTACGGATGGACAGTTCTATCCTGTCGCAGCACGCCGCGTCCAGGTGGGAGTCGTACTCATCGAGCACGAGCAGCCGGGGTGACGTGACAAGTGCTGCGGCAAGCGCAACGAGTACCTTCTCCCCGCCGGAGATTGCGCGCATCTCTCTTGTCAGCAGGTGGCTGATCTGCAGAGTCTCTGCGATCCGGCGCACCGATGTATCCGTATCAGGACAGGGATTGTGACGAAACCGGAGTGCCGATGCACATTCATCGTATACGCGCGGAAAAAGGATGTTCTTGTCCGGGAACTCGTTCACCCACCCGGTCTCGGTCTCGCGTGGCACTACACCATCGACAAGAACTTGCCCGGAGTCAGGAAGGGCGATCCCGGCACAGAGCCGAAGCAGTGTGGTCTTGCCGCTCCCGTTCGGTCCGATCACAGTTGTGATACCCGGTGGAATCGAGAGCGAATTGATCGCAAGTGAACGATAACGAAGGTCGTGGATTGTGATCATGGCAATCGCTTGGCGATGAGATACGTGGCACCCGCTTTTATCGCGTCGCCGGGCAGGAAGATCAAAATCCCCCCCACGACCGCAGCCACCGGCGCCATGCCCGTAGAGTAGCAGAGCCAGAGTGCGCCCGAACCGAGGATGACAAGGGTGCCGGAAATAAGCCCGATAATTTTCCCCAGCCAGAAGTCGTGTTCATACACGAGACCAACGATGAGTGCTACCGGAAGAAATCCCAGAAGATATCCGCCGGTCGGTCCGAGCAGCACCCCGATACCCGCGATACCGTTGTGAAAGACGGGTAAACCAATTGCACCAAAGAGGATATACAGGGAAACCGGGATGACCGCGTACCGCTTCATGACCGCACCAGAAAGCAGCACAAACAGTGTCTGGAGCGTAATGGGAACCGGAAAGAACGGGATCGAGACCCAGCTACCCATCGTGATGAGGGCAACGAACGCCGCGGAATATGCGACAATCCGTGAGCGCTGGAGATCCCCAAACATCGTCAACCACTAAAAATTCATTGGTTGACGATAAAAAGT
>JAQTSH010000365.1 GCA_028711405.1 Methanoregula sp. | reverse complement strand
TCAGCTGCCACCGGGGGGGTTCGACGCCCAGGTTCTGGTAATCCTTGGCAAACTGGAACTGGTTGCGGATCTTGTCCACCGCACGCTTCTCTTTTTCGAGATAGGTTTTTTGCGTGGGGTCTTCGATCATCATCAGCAGGAGCTCGTTGTACCCCATGATCGCAGTCAGCTGGTTCAGGACATCGTGGCGAGTGACGCTCCCGACAAGTTCGAGTTTCTTTTTTAAGGTACTGATCTCCTGCCTTGCACGCCTCTCGTCCATGGCAGTCCCGATCACATCGAGCAGCAGGGGACCGGAAGAGCCGACCGGTTCCGGCATGACAAGACAGGGAGCGTGGAGCCGGAGTGCCCCGGTGGCAGCGCGGTGGTCGTAATGGTCTGTGACAAGGATCACCGGAAGCGAGGCATCACGGGCTTTTAATGCGGCGAGTTGGGATAGCCCATCCTGACCGGGGTCATCATGCATCACGATAACGGCATCAACAGGGAGAGAAAAATCCTCACAAGCGACACTATCCGGGGGTGGGGAGGCAATGACATGGATCTTTCCTGTTCCGGCGAGGAACCGTTCGAGTTCCGTGCGCCGATCTGTCTTTATATCAAGGATAGCGATCGAATTCATACCTCTTCCTGCTGATATTGCATGGCTGTAGGCTTATGTGTTTCTCCTGACGCCGGTGCGGGTGGTATTGTATAAGAAATGCTCATCCGGGATCGGACATAATTCCTGACGGATCCTCCAGCTCTGACAACCGGAATGAACAACCGGGGTGACCGTCTGGGCGCAAATACCACATCCGGATACGGGTACCCGTACTGAAATCTGTAACGGCAGATGGTGTACCACCAGCTTTTTTTCCTGGGGCGTACACCGGTATCCATGCAGCGCCGCGTGATCACATTTTCCCGAAACGTCTTTCTTCCCCTCACCACGGTCTGCCGGAACCGGTGCGGGTACTGCTCGTTCCGCACTCCGGTGCAGGCAGGGTGCCTCATGTCACCCGCTGACGTAGAGCAGATCCTTACCCGTGGTGCACAGGCGGGATGCACGGAAGCGCTCTTCACGTTCGGTGAACATCCTGAAGAGGAACCGGGCTTCGATGCGTACATCCATGCCGCCGGCTATGCGACGGTCCTCGATTATTGCGAAGCGATGTGCCAGGCAGGGATCAGGTACGGGATCTTACCGCACACGAACGCCGGGATCCTCACGTACGACGAGATGGAACGGTTACGGCAGGTGAATGCAAGCATGGGGCTGATGCTCGAAACAACGGCTGACCTCCCGGCGCACCGGGGATCGAAAGGAAAATCCCCCGAGGTCCGGCTTGCGATGCTGGAGGATGCCGGCACACTCAAAATCCCGTTCACCACCGGGCTCCTCCTGGGAATCGGCGAGACGGTCGCAGACCGGGAGGAGTCGCTTGTCGCGATCCGGGACGTGCACCGGCGCTACGGGCACATCCAGGAGGTGATCCTCCAGAACTTCTGCCCCAAGCCGGGCACGGTCATGGCAGCGTTTCGGGTCCCGACCACAGACGAGATCTGTGCCACGATCCGGCTGGCACGGGAGATCCTGCCCCGCGAGGTCGCCATCCAGATTGCGCCGAACCTGATCGACGCCTCACTCCTCATCGGGTGCGGGGTGGATGACCTCGGGGGCGTATCCCCGCTCACGATCGATTACGTGAACCCGGAACACCCATGGCCCGCGATTGAAGCGTTAAAAACCCTTGTCGGGGAAGCAGAGTTACGGGAGCGCCTCTGCATCTACCCGCAATACATCGAAAAAGGCTGGTATCCTCCTGTGTTGCAACCCCTAATTAACCGGCTCGGACAAACCATTAAGGCAGGGAGCAGGTGACCGTGAAACAGAAAGACCTCCTGTACACAGGCAAGGCAAAATCGGTATACCATACCGATACGAAGGGAAAACTCATCGTCGAGTTCCGGGACGATATCACCGCGTTTGACGGCGGGAAAAAAGATGTGCTCGAAAAGAAGGGGAGTTACAACGCGGAGGTCTCCCGGTTCATCTTCCAGTACCTCGAAGAGCATGGCGTGAAAACCCATTTTGTCTCGATGATGGATGAGCGGCGGATGGTCGTGCGCCAGCTTACGATGATCCCGCTCGAAGTGATCGTGCGCAATGTTGCCGCAGGTTCTATTGTGCGCAACTATCCGTTCAGGGAGGGCACGCCATTACACCCGCCGGTCATCGTGATCGATTACAAGGACGACGCCCGGCACGATCCGATGTTAAACGATGATCTGATCCTCGCACTCGGGCTTGCCACTGCGCGCGAACTGGCACAGATCAAGAGGATTGCGCTTCAGGTGAACCAACTCCTGTCTGACCTGATGGCGAAGCAGGGGATCACGCTTGTCGACTTCAAGATGGAGTTCGGCAAACAGGGCAGGACGATCTATCTCGGCGACGAGATCAGCATGGACTCGATGCGCCTCTGGGACAAAAAGACCGGCGCTTCGCTCGACAAGGATGTGTACCGGTTCAACAAAGGGGATGTGATGGCGACCTACAACAGTGTCGCCGGACGGATCACGGGCACCAGGCACCGTAAGGTGGCAATCCCGGAGAAATCCGCTGCGAAACCTGTAAAGACTCCGGTAAAGGAATCCCTGAAGAAACCCGTGAAGAAACCGGCGAAAAAA
>JAQTSH010000364.1 GCA_028711405.1 Methanoregula sp. | reverse complement strand
TTAGCGCCATGATGCTGGGAACGACCGAGTACCTGTGGACGATCTCAACTGCGATCTCGGTTGCCGAAGGTGTCGGGTTCGGGATCATTATCTGTCTGGCCTGTGGTATCTACCCGGCGTGGCAGGCGGCGAACCTCAACCCGATCGATGCACTGCGGCACGAGTAAAGAGTGGGAAACAATGAAACTTTTTTCTTTTGCATTTCAAAAAAATGCCTGTTTCCCTGGAGAAACGCAGGGCGTTACAATCCTGACCGGCGATCCGAAAAAAGCTATCATCTCCTTATCAGGGCCGATGATCATCGCCATGCTCCTGATGTCCAGTTATAATATCGTGAACGCGATCTGGGTTGTAGGACTTGGCTCTGATGCCCTGGCTGCCATCGGGTTCATGTCTCCCCTGTTTATGGTTCTTATCGGTCTGGGAAGTGGCATTGGAGCAGGGGCGACATCGGCTATCGCCCGGATGATCGGCGCAGGCAACCGTAACGGTGCAAGCAACGGTGCAGTGCATGCACTTCTCATCGCTCTCATCCTGTCAGCGATCGTTACCATTCCGCTTGTCGTCTTTGCAGAACCGATAGCCCTCCTTTTTGGTGCCGGTGAAACTGCCGGTCTTGCAGTGGCATACGGGCAGGTTCTCTTCGCCGGTTCATTCTTCATCATTTTTGTCAATATTGCATATGGCATCCTCAGGGCGGAAGGTGATGTAAAAAGAACGATGTATGCCATGGTGGCTGCAACTCTTCTGAATATGGTCCTAGACCCACTCCTGATTTATGGTCTGGGCCTCGGTATTGCAGGAGCCGCGTGGGGCACGATCATCTCCCTTGCAGCAGTAACGGTTGTCCTTTGTTACTGGTTTTTTATCAAAAAGAATTTGTACGTTTGCTTTTCCCGGCAGGTGTTCACCCCGTGCCGGAGCGTGGTTTTGGACATCCTGAACGTGGGAATCCCAGC
Source organism: Methanoregula sp. (assembly GCA_028711405.1). Lineage (GTDB taxonomy): Archaea > Halobacteriota > Methanomicrobia > Methanomicrobiales > Methanospirillaceae > Methanoregula. Next base: position 1,721 of record JAQTSH010000364.1, on the reverse strand, counting down.
CAGTGTTGAGTACGTGCTGATGTCGGTACTGAGTATCATTCTCAACCTGATCCTCGTTATTGTAGCTACCACTGATGCTGTGGCGGTTTATTCAATTGGATTCAGGGTTGTGTTGTATGGGATCGTTCCCATTGTTGCTATCGGCACATCCGTGGTATCGGTTGTCGGTGCGGCTTATGGGGCCCGGCATTATGAGAAGATCCGGGTTGCCCACACGTTCTCGATACTCCTTGGGATTGTTCTTGCTCTCTGCGTCAGTCTCCTGACCGGGGTGTTTGCGTATCCAATTGCCTCCATCTTCTCTTATTCACAGGAAAGCGCCCACCTCTATCCGACCATTGCCGCATTTATCGGTGTCATGTGCCTGTTTTATCCCTTTGTACCGCTGGGTCTCCTGTCGTCTTCCGTATTTCAGGGAGTCGGTAAAGGACCGACCTCCCTTTTTCTCACGTTCATGAGGAGCCTTGCATTTGCCGCTGTCTTTGCGTACATGCTCGCAATCCCTCTGGGTATGGGAGAACAGGGTGTCTGGTGGGGGATCGTTGCCGGGGAAGTTGCCGGGGGTCTGCTTGCATTCGTCTGGGCGCGTGTATATCTTTCACGACTGGACAAACGGAGCGGTGAAAAGCCGACCATACAGAAATGTGTGAATGAACTATGACATCCTTAACGGTTTACAGGAATTTATGGAGAACATAAAAAATGCCTCACGAAACTCCGTGGTTTCTCATTACATCTGAAGAGATTGCCCAGATACGTACACATCTCAGTATTCTTGAAGGGGTGGTTCCGGAAAAACACCGTCATTGTATTGACACGATTGTCAGAGTTACCAATACGGTTGAACAGCGTCTGCAATGACTGAGCACGGGTGATAAAACAGCATTCAGAACGATAACAGATGTGCACTGGGTGAGTAAAATGAAGGGGGATGCGTATGAACCATAACTGAAGATGATACCAGAAGAGAGTTCAGGAACGTCAAACCCGGAAACAATCGCTGGAAAAGACTGGACAATCACGCGTGGATATGGTCTGGTAGAACGCCAGATAACGGGTGTGCAGGAATATCATATGCAGAGGGATACCGGCAAGAAAACATGCAAAACCCCGAGATGCCATTTCCCTCTTCTCATCATCCGGATCCCAACTCCCCGGGTACAAACCCGGGGTAACACCATTGTCTCATGATCGGCGCGGAGTACCCTCTCCCGAGTAAAACCGGCACCGGGGACGAAATTCCTGAACCGCTGGTTTTTTACAACCTGGACTCGATTACACTCGGGTTTTCTTCGTCAAAAGAGATGAAATGTGGACGCGGATACACTTTTCCTGTATTACCTTTCAGGTTTCGTCCCTCATACAAGAAACCCGGTATATCCGTATGTGAGGGAATGGCGGGTTATCATGAGGGGGTGTATGGCTCGTGAACCGGATCATCCGGATTACTCATAAAAACTCCCATGAACCGTCGCGGTTTTGCCTCAACAAACCCACAAAAAGGGACTCGTCGAGGTATACTGACGGCAACAAATGTACTCAACGCAGCTGGTAGTGTGGATAGCCAATGTATCGTTTTGTTCTGCAACCGGCAGTTCACTTTTTTGCAAGTTTTTTTACCGTTTCTTCGGGCAGCATCTTTGCGATAGAGAGTTTTGTCGGGCAGCGCCCGAGCTGCAACCCTAGTTTCTTTGCCTCTTCTTTCAAGGTCTTTGCATCAA
>JAQTSH010000363.1 GCA_028711405.1 Methanoregula sp. | reverse complement strand
GTCTGGGAAACAACCTGGGCATATAAAATAAAAAATGATGTGGATACAAAAAACGCCGAACCCTCTTTCAACCAGGATATGGAAGGGAATTTCCTGATCTCCGATACCTATCCCGGATGCCCCTATTGCGGGAAGAAGAAACTCGTCGTGTGTGGAGAGTGCAATCACATCTTCTGTGCTGACGAAGGACAATCCACTGTGACCTGTCCATGGGATAACAAGGTGCTGAATGGCGCACGCAGTGTCATTAACACCCTGCGTGGGGGAAAGGATCGTTAGGCGGTTTATCCGATGCCGCACAGGTACGCGAAAATACCTGTCCGACAGGGGACATTCAAAATCCTGACATATCAGGATGATTGTGAGAACGCATGTGGGGATGGAGTGATGCACGCGATACTGCGTTCAAACCGTGATGTGGACAGGAACAATCATACTCGGTATCCAAGTGTTTATGTATTCCCAAATAAAAAAAGACAAACGACTATCGAATTACCGGAGAACCCCATGATCTACCCCTCTTCTCATCTGGAAATCATTGACGGTGAAAATTTTAGTAAAAATTGCAGTGTACAGATGGAATCCGGAGCAGCATCCCCTATACACACGCCGCAAGCGTCCAGTACATTTCCAATCCGCCCCGCAAATCCCACTGACATAAAAGCCATCCTGAAAACCGCGAGGATGCCTCCGCCGCAGTTCAAAAAACCTCTCCATTATATCTGGATCTGCGACTGCTCGGAATCGATGCAGAACGGGGGGAAAATGTCCTCGGTAAATGCGGCAATTCCCCAGGCAATCCAGTCAATATGCGAATTCGAAGAGACGGTAAAGAAGGCGAGCATCTATATGAACGCCCTGAAATTTTCCTGTGGCGCCCGTTGGATGTATGCCGACAACATTCCGGTAAAATCATTCGTGTGGGAGAATCTTCAGTGTGAAGGGATTACTGATCTGGGGCAGGCATTCCTTCTGTTAGCCAAATCCTTGAATCTTCAGTCAAACGGGGGCAAAATGCCAGAAAAAGCATATCCTCCGGTGCTGGTCCTGATATCCGACGGGTACCCGACAGATGATTGGGAGACCGGTCTTTCTGAGCTGAACAAGGAATTCTGGGCTCAGAACGCAGTCAGACTCGCATTTTCCCTTGATGGAGCAGATCGGGAGGTGCTCCAGGCATTTATTGGGGATGTTGTCGACAAAGAAAAGAAACTTATCGAGATCACCGATCTGAAAAAACTCGCATCAGAGATTAAAGCCAATACGACGACATACGGGATGCAAAAGATACGGGACAGAATGCCCCCACCCGACCGGTAATCCAGAATGACCTCGAAATACCTGTCCTGTTGACACAAGTTGTTCCTTACGCTGACTGAGAACTACTGCCTTTTGGATGCTTCACATCCGGGCTGATCGGTTCCCTGTTTTTGTGGAAGTGTTCTGTTGTATCGTCGGAAAATTTTTTCATTATACTACAGGAATATTGATACGTACAAAAACATATTAGACACATGACAGTGAGCAGACATGGCTTCGGGGATTCCCATCGTATATTCTGAAGTGAAACAAAACAAGAAATTATTATTTGGGCTGATGGGTTTTGTCAGTGGTGTTGTCGGAGCACTCATTGATGATGCAGTCTTTCTTTTCATTCCCGATAAACAGCCCTATGTGATCGGAATTTTTACGATGGCGATCTGGGCGGGAATTTTTTCTGCCGTAATCGCAACAGGGTTGTATTGGGCGATTGACATATACGCCCATAAAAAAACAGATGTATTGAGATTGCTCAAAAAAGGCATACCCGCAGGTTTTTTTGCGGGGGCGATTTCCGGGGCGATCTCCCAGGCGATTTACGGACCGTTTTCAGATTCCTTGTCAGAGTACTGGTCACATTTCCTCTTTCAGGCTGCATGTTGGGGTGTCGCTGGGTTGATCCTTGGATGGATTCTCGCCCGTTCAATTCCTAACCTGGGGAGTGCCCGTGCACTTATCGCCGGTGCCTTAGGCGGTTTTATCGGAGGTGCCGGTTTCTTACTTGTCGGAACAGTTTTCGTCGATACGATCGGCAGGATGATTGGGGTTGGTATCCTCGGTGCCGCACTGGGTCTGTGTCTTGTGATTGTCGAAGAGATGTCACGGGTTGCGTATGTTGAAGTGCACTGGACTCCTGACGAAGTGAGTTTGTTCACCTTGGGAAGCACGCCCATTTTCATTGGTGCCGGGGATTCAACGATACTGGTTCCCACCGTGCCGCCTCACGCCATGTCGCTTGTGATTGAGGGCGGAGAGATTATCGGGATCGATCATACAAAGGGAAAGAAAAAGCAACTCGTGGATGGAAATCATATTCAGATTGGGAAAATCGACATGATTATCCGGACGGGTATGGGAAAGATGAGAAGCCAATAGAACGATACCTACGATCCTCCGGCTATCCCTGGGAGGGTACTCCAAACGGGGTTTGGGGAAATCCTGTCATTTTTTCAATGAATGAGGATTTTTTAGGATACGCGCTTAAGGGTGCAGTCTTTTTGACCCCTATTGATCCCATGTGGTATCTATCCGGGTCTCCCGTTATGAGCCCACGCGCATAATGAATTCACAAGCCGCACAGTTACCAAAAAACGGGCGGGGGGATCTCTTCTCTGGCACCGGTTAAGAAGAAGCCGGATATCGCA
>JAQTSH010000362.1 GCA_028711405.1 Methanoregula sp. | reverse complement strand
GGCAATGGGGTCGGTAGGCTCGCCAACATTTCGTATGGGTGTGCTGATCGTCATCACTTCCGAAAAAATGAGGGGATTACTATAAAATCCCAAGAGTGAGCATTCCTACACCCGTAACGAGGATTTGTATAACAATCCATCAGGTCGCGCTGTGGCAAGAGAGATTATCTGACCGATTATCCACATATCAGATTCTCCTGTTTACCTACAATACGTGTTCAATGCGGATTTGCCACAGGAGCCCATGGATAGTAGATATCCATGGCAGTGAAGAAGAGTTGAGATAGTCCAGAACCTTGAATCTATGACTACTAAAAATAAAAATTAATTTTACGGGGGCGAATCTGGAAAAGGGAGCAGGAAATCAATTATATTGATCAAGGGTTGTATTAAAAGTCAGGTTCCGGACAATAATATGGTGGATCAATTTCGAATGAGCGGATGGCTCAGAATTGAGTGAGCGAAAACACTGGTGACGTGATCCGGAAAATTTTCCCTGTTCCGGACCTGTAGATGAATGGAATAGAGATTGTATATAAAATAGGAATCAAACAAGGATCATATACCCCGGTAATTTTGGGATGTGACAAAAGATGCAATCATATTTGGGAAAAATCATTCTTGCCGTGATCATGGTATGTACACTTTTCACGACCTGTACAGCTGAAGACTCCGGAACTGCGTGGGCTGTATCATCCGCCTCTTCTATTGCAATGGCAACCAGTGGGGATATGGTGTTCCAGAAAATCCCGGTTGCCGGTACTGATGTGATGGGCAATTACACCAAGCTGGAGATCATGCCTTCGTACATGAACTTCGTCGTGGAACCTGGTGAAAAAAAGGAGATGACCGTGACGGTAAGGAACCGGGATACAAAAACCGCCCATGTCGAACCCATGATCCGACAACAACCCTACGCGGGGTTGTACGTCGCTGATAACTCCTGGATTGACGTGACTCCCGCCCGCGCCGATATCCCCGCAGGTGAAAGCGCGAAGTTTACCTTCACGGTGCTCGTGCCCACCGGCACCCTGCGGGGGTCGTACTCCACCACGGTTGCATTCACGGATGAAACCTATCCCACATCCTATCCCCAGACATCCCCCAACTATATCCACACGCTCGGGCTCAACATCAATGTCGCTTCATCGCCGATCATCCAGATAGCGACACCCTATATCAGCGACCAGCTGGAATCCGGAGAGGAGTACACCTACTCGATTGACGTGAAGAATAAAGGGAGCACGCCCCTTACCCTGAACCCGAAGCTTGGCGATGACAGTTACCCGATGTACGGACCGTATGGTCCTGTGGAATCCCTGATGGATGTAAAAGCCTTCACGATCAGTGCCCCCGCGACGATCCCGCCGGGCAGGAACGGGACGGTCACCGTGAAGGTGAACGTGCCGCAGAACGCGAGCGGGTATTTCAACGGGAACGTGGATCTCGGTATCGATGATCCGTCCATACGCCTGGAGGAGAACCGGATTCAACTCAATTTCCTGATCTGGAAACAGCCGACAGGAGGGTTCTCGAAAGTATTTGCCGTGCCGGCACAGGAACCGATAAAGATAGAACTCACGTCCGCTATGCCCATGATGTACCCCGTATCGGTGTCAGGCACATCCGCTAACCACCCCCGCCGGGAACCCACGTTTGACGCCACGCTCACCGGACCCGGAGGAGCCACAAACCTCGTCCTCGTGGAGAAGGTGATCCGGGGTTCGGTGAACCTGGGTACGGACTCGTTGCTCACAAACGGCGACCTGCCGGGGCAGTACCAGGAGACCTCCAGCCAGTATATCTTCACGTATTCCGCACAGGGTACACCGGGCACATGGACACTCGCCGTGATGCCGAAAAACACCCAATCCTTTGAATACAAGATCACGCTGGGTAAGGAAAAGACCGCAGAGGATTCCTCATTCTTTACCCTGCCATTCGGGCTGCTGACAACGCTAACGCTTCAGTGATTTATACGGAGCAGCATAGCCGGTCCTGCCCGGATAGGTCGGGCAGGACGTTCGGCAGGTGCACACCGGGAGTGCCGCTCCGGCGCGTGAAGCGAAAAAACAAAAAAAGACCGGGAGAACGAAAGTGTTCATGGCGGGTTTGCTACAGAAACAATGAATACGAGAGATCCATACAGTATTCATGGCGGATTTGCATCAGGAACGCATGGATACGAGAGATTCATTGTAGGAAGGACAGATGAGATTAGATTCACGCACAGTATTCGTCATCGGAGGTTGCCTCGTCATTGCGATCATTATTGCCAGTTGCCTGATTGCAGGTGCCGTGATGCCCGGAACCGCAAAAGACCCGGCACCATCCCCGGGTGCTTCCCAGGCAGGCATCCCTGCCGGATCGCGGGCATACAACAGCACGATCCTCCTTGACGTCCCGCTGCCTGCATCCCCGGCAACCGTCCCGTCATACCAGGTCGTATCAGTCCAGAAATTCTCAACCCATACGGGTACGGCGCTGACCATAAAGCGGCACATCCCCTCAGTGGCGGAGGCACCCGGGCTGGCAGAAAAAGCGCTCGAACCGTATGGAGGTCTTCCGGCAGACGCAGTCCTTGAACGTACTGAGCAGGTATCCATGAAACGATACAACCTCACAACCGGGATGGTCGAAGAGACCTATCCTCAATACACGCGGGTCGAGTGGCGCCATTACGTCAACAGTTCCCC
>JAQTSH010000361.1 GCA_028711405.1 Methanoregula sp. | reverse complement strand
CGGTACTGCCAGCCAGATGCATGCCCGGACATTCGCAAACGACGAAAAAGTTCCTGGCATGTGCCTTGGATTTTACGAGATGCAGGTCAATGACATACGGGCTATCGGGCATGGCGGGGACACGAAAACCTTCCACTCGCTGATTGTTCTCCTGCCGGAGAAGAATGCAGGGTTCTTTGTCTCCTACAACAGTCCCACGGGTTCGTCGGCACGGGGCGAGTTCTTCGCAGAATTCATGGACCATTATTACCCACAGGCGCCGCAGTCCGTTCCAACACCCGATCCCTCTCTTTCCGCTGCGTTACAGAAGTACGCCGGCATGTATGAATCGAACCGGCATAACTATGCACGGTTCGAGAAATTTTCTGCTATGGGTTCTCCGGTGGAGTTTACGGTAACACCTCATGGTACGTTGCAGACGGCGACCGGGGGCATCCCGATGGAGTATATTGAGGTGAGCCCCGGTATCTTCTCCCGCCTGGACGGGACTCGTCCGGCGGGGAGTGGCAATCTTGTGTTTCATTCTTCAGCGGATGGCACGATTGATTATCTGTGTATCGGGAACCAGCCTTTCTTTGTTTTTGACCGGGTTCCGTGGTATGCAACCCCGGCTTTTGTGGGAAATGTACGAAACGCCGGCTGCATCCTGCTTGCAACGATCCTGCTCTGGCCGCTGCTCTTTGCATTCCGTCGCACGCATGCGATTCCTGAACCCCAGGTGCCGAAATACGCCCATGCTGCCCGCTGGATTGCTGGCTTTGCCGCAATCATCCTCCTGGTATTTGTTGTTGTCCTGCTGCCGGCGGTTATGTCCGATCCGGTCCTTGTGCACACCTACCAGGTTGACCCGACCGTCCCGGTGCTTCTGACTGCCCTCCTGACGCTTCCGGTCATCGCGGCAATCCTTACGGTTGTGACCGTGGCGTTTGCGATCCTTGCGTGGAAAGCACGGTACTGGACGCTCCCGCACCGGGTGCATTATACGATCATTACCCTCGCGCTGATCCTGATCCTGTGGTGGGTACATTTCAACAATCTCTGGGTCTGGTGCCTGTAAACCCCCTTCTTTTTTTTCCCGGCACGGACAAACGGGAAACCCGCCGGAAAGACCGGCGAGCTTATCCGGCTGATCGAGCGGTGAGGTGCCGGGTATCCTGCATACCCCCTTGTATCACTTCACCTTCTCTCTCCGTTTGTCAAATCGTGGATTTGTGAGCGGGGAATCTTTAAGAGAATACCGGACACTATAAGATGATCACGCAGGGAACTCGCGGAGTGTATCCGGTGTGGGATCATGATTCAGTATTACCGGTCAAAGATAGACACAGAACCTCCGGTCATTGAGGTCATACAGGGACCGGAGGACGGGTCATGGATCCGCATGAACTCCCCCTCTGAAACCGAACTTGCACAGGTTGCCGGATCGTGTGTCCTCCCCCTGCACTTCCTCAAAGCAGCGCTCGATGAGGAGGAGCGACCCCGTATCGATACTGAAGACGGGGTCGTCCTCATTGTGCTGGACATCCCGATGGTGTCAGACCAGGACGGTACCCGGACCCTTACCACGCTACCGCTCGGCATCGTTATCTCTGAGACGCTCATCGTTACTGTCTGTAGCGGACAGGCAGCCATACTCGATGAATTCATCGCGAGCAAAATAAGGCACTTCAACACGGGCAGGAGGACCCGGTTCCTCTTCCAGATCTTCTACCGGAATGCGTCATTGTACTTAAACCACCTCCGGCAGATCGAGAAGTCCATCTCCCGGATCGAACTGGAACTGCACCGCTCGATGAAGAATGAGGAACTCTTCCAGATGATGGAACTCCAGAAGAGCCTCATCTACTTCTCGACCTCGTTAAAGAGCAACGAAGCCGTGCTGGAACGGATCCTGCGCACGAAACCCCTGAAGATGTACGGGGACGACGAGGAGTTCCTTGACGATGTCATCATTGAGAACCGGCAGGCAATGGAGATGTCGCAGATCTACCTCCACATCCTAAATGGTATGACCAACGCGTTCGCAACGATCATCTCCAACAACCTGAGTATCGTGATGAAGTTTCTTGCCTCGATCACGATCATCATCGCTATCCCCACGATGATCGCGAGTTTCTATGGCATGAATGTGGTCGATCTCCCGCTCTCGGAAGTCCCGCTTGCCTTCGAGATCATTTTCCTGTTCTCGGTCATGATCTCGGTGATTCTCGGGCTCTTCATGTGGCGCAGGAAATTCTTCTGAACCCGGGACGGTTATTGGGATCTTCCCCCAAACGACGCGTGCCGGTATGGAAAATACCGGCAGGGCGTATCGCGTAAAAAAGGTATGTTTCACTTGGCAGGGTGCTAATTGATACCCTGCCGGTATATTCTCTTCTTCTGCCCGTGCCTTAGTTTGACCCGTTCCGCCCCGCTGGCGACAAGCGCTGAGATGACCAGGGGCAGGGCAATCGTAGCATCGACATACACCTGCACCTGACGGCTCGTTCGTGACTCCTTGCCCCAGCTGATCGCTTCTTCAAACGTACAGCCGGAGAGTCCGCCCCACTGGGGAGAATCCGTTGTGAACTGGATAGCGTAGGCATGCCCGCCGAGATCTTTCTCGTGGATCGACCCGATCACCTGTGTCTGCTGGATGAAGTTCTTGGGCACACCACCCCCCACATAAATAACGCCGGTTTTTGCTGCTTCTTCGACCCGCGTTGTGATCT
>JAQTSH010000360.1 GCA_028711405.1 Methanoregula sp. | reverse complement strand
CCATCCGGCAACTCCATTCCACCAGAAGCAATCGCATCCCCGGTTATCCCAAGCGCAGTAAACACCCACTCAATCCGGGACCGACCAAGATCAAACGACAGCCCGGCATCCTCCGGCGCAGTCCCGCTCATGAACAGATGATCCCGCGCACGGGTCAGCGCAACGTAGAGCAACCGCTTCTTCTCCGCGCGCTCCTTCTGCCGCTGCTGCTCCCGGAGGGTCAGGAGCACCGGGCTCTCGGTCATCTCGTAATTCTCATTCGGGTTCGGGACCTTCACGCCAACCATCAGCGGGTTGTCACCGATCATGATCAGGGGAGAGCGGTGCTGGAAGGGCATGCCCATGTCCGGCACGAAAACGATGGGGAACTCCAAGCCCTTTGCTGCATGCACGGTCATGATGTTGACCGCATTCTCAGAAAGGGCATCGAGCGGCGCCTCACCCTCCCGTTCGTCCTCATCCATCGCCTGCCGGAGATCGGCGGTGAAATCGGCAAGTGCATAGTTCCCGGTCTCCTCGCGGTTCCGTGCCATGCCGACCAGTTTCTCGATGTTGGCAAGGATCTGTTCTCCTTCCGGCAGCGCGGCATAGACCGTATAGACCCCGGACTCAGATAAAATCCGGCGCACTAAAGAGACCAGCCCGGAACGCCCGGCATACTGCTGCCATGAAGAGAGCAGGTCGCGGGCATGGGAAGCCGGTCCGGCACCGGTCCGGTCCGCGAACTTCCCGAGCTTGTCCCAGAGCGTTCGACCATTCTCCTGCGCAATGCAGAAGAGATCGGTATCCGGAACACCGAAGTATGGCGACCGCAGGATACCGGCAAGGCTGACGCTGTCATGCTGGTGTTCGAGGAACAAGAGGATGTTGCAGAGATCGTACACTTCCTGCCGGTGATAGAACCCGGTCCCCCCGTGCACATAGAAAGGGATCCCGTACTCGCCCAGCGCGGAAAGGTAATACGAGAGGTTGGTCCGCTGCTCTAAAAGGATCGCACTATCGCCGTACCGTGCCGGGCGGCAAACAAACGAATGGTCCGGCTGCTCCGAGTACACAAAAAGCGGCTGCGCATGAACAATGCTGTGGATCCGCCGCGCCAGCATCACGGCTTCATTCCGTTTGGTATCGGCAGCATCGCTCCCTTTGGGAGGAAGAAGAAGTTCTACCGAACCAGTATGACCAGCGCGGCTCTCGGATATCCGGACCGGCTCGTACCCGAACTCCCACGGCTTCTCAGCGGAGGCTAGCAGCCGGGAGAAGACAAGGTTCGAAAGACCGATCACGTCCTTCGTGCTCCGGAAGCTGGTGTCGAGGTTCACCACCCTCCCCTGGCAGGCAGCGGCAATGATCTCCTGTGCCTCCTTGAACCGGGTCACATCAGCATCGCGGAAGAGATAGATCGACTGCTTGGGGTCCCCGACAATGAAGAGACAGTCCGTTTTCGGGGAAGGTGTCCCGATGATGGCAAGGATGATATCGAACTGGGCGAGGTCCGTATCCTGGAACTCGTCGACAAGGATGTACCGGAACCGTGGCATGAAGTGGGTTGCCACGAGTTCACGCTGGAAAAGGAAGAGCTGCCGGGCATGGAGGATCAGGTCCGAGAAATCCAGACCGCCGCACGACGCCTTCCCGTTCCCGGTCAGCTCCTTATACCGGGAAAAAACCATAGAGAGTGCACGCAGGAACCGGACCGACCCGGTAATAACCGGATCAGACGTATCAACCGTCATCCGGAACAGCGAGCGCTTTTTTTCGATGATCCCGGTCAGGTCCTTCCTGGCTTTTTTGAACGCATCGAGATCGTCGCTCTTCCAGTTCTTTTTACTCCCGACATTGCCGGGTCTCTTTCCCGCAAGTTCAAGCGCGGCAGAACAGAAGTCGCCGTAATCCGCAGGTGTCGCAAGCCGCACAAGGAGGGGTCGGATCTCCTGCAGGAACACCGCCGCCTTGTCGTCAACACCGTCATACGAAGACGCGAACCCGATCAAGGTTCTGACGCAGGATGAGAACGCGGGATCCTTACGCAGTGCAGCAATCTCCCCATTCCGGAATGCGCGAACCTCAGTTTTCCACACGTCAAGCACATGGGTTTCATCCTCCCCAAGCGCAGCGAAGAACCGGTCGTACCGCTCCCGCTTCCCGTACATTGCGGAGAGCATCGTCTTTAAACTGTACTGGTCGGTAATCGTGAGGACATAGACCAGAGCCTCGTTCACCGTTTTCTCCTGCCGGGTATGGATCAGTTCCTCGTATGCCGTATTGTGGATGCGGGAGACCTGCTGTTCGTCCAGTACGACAAAGCCGGGTTCCAGACCCGCTTCGATGGGAAATTCCCGGAGCACCTGCGCGCAGAACGAATGGAACGTCTGGACCGGGGCGATCATGAAATCCTCAGCCGCCTTCTCCCACTGCCGACCCTCCTCCCGGAGGATCCCGGCACGGATCCGCTCCTTCATCTCTGCCGCTGCCTTGTCGGTAAAGGTCAGGGCAAGGATCTGTGGCACGGTCACGCCCCGTGTTTTGATGAGGTCGATATATTTCTGGACGAGCACGTAGGTCTTACCCGTGCCGGCGCCGGCTGTGACCACCATGCTCCGGTCGTGCAGGGTGATCGCCTCCCCCTGCCGTTGTGTAGCCGCCATTTCAGGGCTCCTCCCCGCATTGGAATACCCGGTAGGGATCGAAGCGGCAGCACCGTTTGAACTCGCAA
>JAQTSH010000359.1 GCA_028711405.1 Methanoregula sp. | reverse complement strand
AGTTTATCTGGCTCTTCGATTCCATTGCACCCAGAAAATATCTCACAAAATTCAGAAAATTAGCGGTCTTTGAACCCTTCGTCGGGTATGACCTCGCAAACCGGGGACGACTGTCTCATTATGGCTGCACCGACCGGAAACAGTTTGCATCAGCACTCAAAAAGATCCGGTCTGATACCGAACTGCTGATCGAGGATATCGAAGCCTACCATATTTACATGGCGGTAAAACGGACGCAGAAGGTGCCGGGTGACATCGCGGAAGTCGGGGTGTATAAAGGTGGCTCGGCAAAGATCATCTGTTCGGCAAAAGGTGATAAAAACCTCCACCTCTTCGACACGTTCGCCGGATTGCCCAAAGTGGACGAGGCTGACATGATCTGGCAGTTCTACGAGGGAAAGTTCGCTGCATCCCTTGAGAGTGTGCAGGCATACCTCGCAGTGGAAAAAAATGTCTTTTTGTACAAGGGTATATTCCCCGCCACGTCAGGACCCGTCAAAGATCGTCACTTCTCGCTTGTCAACTTCGATGTCGATACCTACGACAGCACGAAGAAGTGCCTTGAGTTCTTCTATCCCCGGATGAACCCGGGGGGCATCATCATCTCCCACGATTATATCACGGTGCCGGGAGTGCGGCGGGCGGTCGATGAGTTCTTCGCTGACAAGCCGGAACCGGTGGTCGAGACGGCAGGTTCCCAGTGCATTGTCGTAAAATGCAGAAACGGGTAAAAAGAGTTTTTTTTGGCACTGATACGTGCCGACCGGATTTTTCTTCACTCTTTTACAATCAGGATGCCGAAGATAAGGAGCATCAGCCCTGCAAGGAGCACAACAATACCGATGAGCCCTTTCACGGCAACGATCACATCGGGCAAAAATACCCAAATCCCGTATCCGCCGATGATTAACAGCACGATTCCTGCGATTAAAGCAATAATTCCTGTCTTATCCATGTTAGAGCCTCAACCAGATCCATTTTCAAATGAGACCTTATAATGGTATTGTCAGTTCAGGTGCCTGACGAGCCGGGGTACCAGCGTTTCAGCAGTTTCCACGGGTATGGCAGGAAAATGAGCAGCACAGTTGCCCCGGCGAGCGGGAGCGGGATCGTGCCAAGTGCTATCGCAAGCGAGTACTGGTCGGCAATCATACCGTTGACGGCAACGCCGAGCCCGCCGAATCCGATCGCGAGCCCGAGCATGATGCCGGAAGCGAGTCCGATGTTCTGCGGCAACAGCTCGTGTGACATTGCAACCGCCACGGCAAATGTTGACCAGAGGAAGAACCCGAAGAGGAGTATCGCGACGATCGCGACAAGCCCGGAGCTCATAAAGAAGAGGTAGAACGCCGGGATTGCACAGACCAGTGCAAAGACCATGAACTCCTTTCTCCCGATACGGTCAGAGATATGCCCGCCGACCACCTGCCCGCCCACCCCGCAGAGGAGCATCAGGGTGACAATTGTCGTTGCGGTGACGAGCGTGTAGCCCTGCGTGACAAGATACATCGGGAGATACGTCATTGCGGCAAAGACCGCCCATGCCCGGAGGATCGAGGCGACCATCAGGAGAATGAAGGGCTTTTTTGATGGTGCGTTCCCGTGAAAATGCTCCGGTGCCGGATGCCCTTCACAGGCGCCGGCGATGCCTCCCGGCAGAAGGCGTCGCAACCCGAAGACCATCAGAACCGCCGGGATGATAAGGAACACAAGCCCCGGAAGACCCAGCCAGAAGACGAGGGCACCGGTAATAACGGGTCCGATCGCGTACCCGAAGTTGCCGCCGACAACGAAATACGAGGTGATCCTGCCACGGTTCGCACTGGTGCATAACCGGCTGACGAGGCTCAACGCTGCCGGGTGAAAGAGGGCATGCCCGAGAGCGGCAAGAATGGCAAAGAGCATGAGCAGGTAGTAGTCCTGGGTGATGCCCATGAGCGCGACAAAAAAGGCGCTGATAAAGAGGCTGGTGCTGATACTGATGGCAAACCCCTTCGTGTCCGAGAGCCAGCCAAAAATGGGTTGGGTAAATGACGAGGTGAGGTTATATGCGGTGACAAGGAGCCCTGCGGTGAGGTAGGAGTACCCGTTGTTAGCGATGAGGAGCGGGAGAATTGCCGGAAGCACCGGCATGTAGATGTCGGTGACGATGTGCGCCACGGCAAGTCCGGTAATCGTATTGCCCGTGGTATTCTGTGGCGTTATCCGGGTTTTACCAGTCGTAAGATCTCGACCTCGATCTCCTGTACGTCCCGCGTGTGGAAAGAGAAAGTCCGCCTGATGGACAGGGCACCGGCAACCTTCTCGTCAATGGTCGCCCTGCCCTGTATATATGCTGTGATAAATTGCATAGATCCCGCATTAAAAATACCGTATGTGACAGGAGCCAGCCGGAGAGCGCAGTCGATGAACGGGCGATCGGCGTGAGCCTTCTGGGCGCCGAATGGCGGGTTCATGATGACCGTGTCGCAGGATACGGGACCGTTCGGGATCGGCTCTTTCTGCACGTCCGCCTCAATATATTCCACCACGGCACCGGTACGGGCTGTGTTTTTGCGTGCGACGTCCAGCGCTTTTGGATCAATCTCAATACCCACCACCCGGTGAGCGCCAAGGAGCGATGCCCCGATTGCGAGCATTCCCGTCCCGCACCCCAGGTCGCAGACTGTTTTCCCCGCGATGTCGCCCCGCATGAACGCGTGGTAGAGGAGCCGGGCGGCGAG
>JAQTSH010000358.1 GCA_028711405.1 Methanoregula sp. | reverse complement strand
ACAGGATGCTGGAAACACACCGCCAACAAAATTATACTTACTAGTAAAAAGAAAAAAGAAGTGATGCTTGATTGGGAAGGGGAACTACCTCCTCCAGCGGTACGTTCCATCGAGGAGATGCGTTCAGTTCTCGCCAACCCTGCGTGTGCGTGCACGGAACCACTCTATTTTATGTACCGTGATCTGGCACGCTCCGATGCGGACCGGCGCTGGCTGCACAGTCACAACCTGCGCTATGACGTCACCGTGATCCCCCCGCGTGAACTCTGCGGAGAGGATGTCAAGACCAAAGGGCATTACCACCCGGTGAATCCCGCCGGTGTCGGCTACCCGGAGGTCTATGAAGTCCTTCGCGGCGAGGCAGACTACCTGCTCCAGTCCCGGACGCTGGATGATGTGGTGCTCGTCACCGCAGTTGCCGGTGACCGGGTGATCATCCCGCCGGGATACGGGCATATCTCGATCAACCCCTCCCCCTCCACGACCCTGGTGATGGCAAATATCGTCTCGACAGAGTTTGCGAGCGAATACGGGGAATATGAGACTCTGCACGGCGCTGCGTATTACGTGATGAGTGACGGAACGATCCGGAAAAATCCCCACTATCCAGCCATGCCGCCCGTGCGGCGGAAAAAAGCTGCGGGTGGCAACGACCATCCCCCGCTCTGCAACGCCCCGCTCTACAGCCTGATCGGAAATGCCGATGCTCTACGGTTCCTCAACCACCCGGAGGAGTATCTCTCTATCTTTCGCACACTGCTAAAAGAGTAGGCGCCGGGAGGCGTTTGTGCGCGCTCTTTTTTACGAGCGCCAGTACCTTTTCTTCATTGAGAGTGGAGGCGATCCAGTCATGCTGTTCGAGGGACCGGAGTGCGGCGTCGATGTCGCTGTAGGGCATGCCGATCTCCGCTTCGTCGCTCTGCCCCGTCCATAATCCGGCGGAGGGCACTTTGTTCAGGATCGATGCCGGGATGGACAGTTCGCGTGCCACTTCGTAGACCTCGGTCTTGTAGAGGTGGAGAATAGGCTGGAGATCCGCCGCATTATCTCCGTGCTTCGTGCAGTACCCGAGCATGAACTCGCTCCTGTTCGATGTTCCGCAGACGAGCCGGTGGTCCCGGTTCGCGTGATAGTACAGAACCGTCATCCGGATCCGTGCCATCAGGTTGCCCAGCAGGTACGGGGTCTCGACAAAGCCCGGCAGCGATCTGTATGCTGCAAGCATCGGCTCGATGCTGACGACCTGGTGCTCCATGCCAAGCTGTGTGCAGAGCGCATGGGCATCGTCTGTGTCTACGGGATTTGAGACTGCGGTCGGAAGCGAGAGCGCCAGCACCTTGCCTGCCCCGATCGCCCGGCAGCAGAATGCCGCCGCCACTGCCGAGTCCACACCGCCGGAGAGCCCGATGACGATCCCCCGGCTGCCGCTGTTCCAGTAGGCGTACCGGATCATCTGCTCGACTTGTCCCATCCTGCACCCAAGTTCCTGTGCCATGCCTGACTCCTACTATATATTAGACGGATACATTTGTTCAATTGTTCGGTAGCCTCAACGACAATCAGTGCAACGGGTCACGGGTCCTTCGGCATTTTGCCATCCGGCAGTCTCACAGGACGCATTGTGGTGTCGTTACCGGGAATTCTCCAGGAGATATCCGGCGATCATCCCGCACTGCCGGCACACGCCCGGCTCCAGCCCCCGATCCCCGTAAGGGTTCCCACAGCGGGTACATACCGGGATCGTTTCTGCCACCAAACCCCCGGCATCCGCGAGATGCTCGCGAAGGTTGACGAGCGCATGCTTTGTGTTCGGATGGTTCCGGGTGAACTCGTCAAGTGCCACCGGGATATCCGCATCAACACTCCTGTCCGCGTAGGGGCAGGTGGCGGGAGCGGGTGCCCCGGTGAGCAGTGTGGCGTAGAGCCGGACCTCGGTTGCCGGCACATCAATGAATGGCTGGATGACCGGCACACGTCCCGCTACCGGCAGGCTCGATCCGATCACCCATTCCACATCCCCTGTGAGAAATGCCGTGAGGCACTCCCGCGCCCCGTCATCGAGCGTGGTGCCGAGAGCGAGTTTTGTGACCCCGTGTTCACGGGCGAACCGCTGGAGCAGGTGCCGGCGGATGACCCGGCAGTATTCGCAGGAGTGTTGCACCCCCTCCTGGCTGACGATCTCGTCCACGGTATGCCCACATCGTTCCGCAAATGAGCCCCGTATACAGGGAACGCCGAGCGACGCTGCCCATTGTTCTGCTCCCACCGGATCACGGAACCCGACGATCCCTTCATCAACCGTGATCGCGGAGAGGCGGATGTCCCGGCGCTGTGCGATGAGTCCCTGTAAGAAATAGAGGAGCGCCCCTGACGCCGCATCCCCGGACAATCCGACGGAGATATGATCGCCCGGGCTCAGCCAGTGGTGAGTGCGGATCGCCCGTTTCGCCTTGGTCTCCAGATCCCCCACGAAATGCTGCCGGCACAGGTGCTGCCCGGAATACTCCTGGAAGAACACCGCTTCCTTCCCGCACTTGGTGCACCGCATGAATCACGTCCGATCAATTCTCTGGGATAAAAGATGTAAAAGGTTGTCATGAACCGGCAGTGGCACGGTAAGCGATGATTTTATAGTCTGCCACATAACCACTGTAGCAACCATGGTCGTCTCCCCGGAGCGTATCCGCACGCTGCACAAATACGAGAAAGCCCTACTTGCCGCGCTGG
>JAQTSH010000357.1 GCA_028711405.1 Methanoregula sp. | reverse complement strand
ATCTGCTTGAGCAAAGGAAATGCTCCAGAATGGATTGTGGAAGGAGACATCAAAGCATGCTTTGACGAAATCAAACATGACTGGATTCTTGAAAACACCCCGATGAACAAACGAGTCTTAAAACAGTGTTATTGGTCAGTCGCAAGAAGTTTGGATGATTTCGAGTCCCTTGTCTATAAAATTCAAGCCTTTCAATTTGAGTGTTTGGAACACCGATCCAAGCACAGCATACCTTTTCGTTCCCTCTTCTGATCTCGTACCTCCGCATATTTTCCGATACACGACACTAGGTCGAACGGCTCTTTCCGCGCGATTGTTCGTTCCATCAACCTCGGGATTTGTCATAAACTGGAACAATTTATCCCGCTCTTTATAGATCGTTTTAGCAAACTTCCCACACTTTAAATTACTGAAATCCCGGTCTAACACGAGCCCAAGTTTTTCACACAGGTTTTTGACGTCATCTTGGGTACCCATGTGTTCAAATTCCTTTGCCGCATGAAATATCTCTTTCAACCCGTTGTGAATAAATTGTCCTTCTTCCTCAAAGAGTTCAGCCAAATCCTTCGAATCTGCCAAAATATGGAACCAGCAGAGTTGTTGAGGTCGGTTTCCAGTTTTTCTTTCCAATTTATCATATGCCCTGAACCGATCATGGACATCAATTCCATTGGGATTCTCTCCCAGAACCTCTAATGGGACTTCATGTCCTCTGCTTTTAGCAATTTTGTATAATACGACTCCTTTTGTGACAAATACCCACATCCAGAGAGTTTTCCCATTCTCTCTCCAAGAGGTCTCATCGATATAACGTGCATGAGCTTCTCTGACTTCATTCTCCAATTGGGCATAATACTCCCCAAACTCCTCTGCAATCATCGAACAAATGTGAGAAACTTCCCCTTCACTTATGCGAATCCCGCAAAGTTGCTCAAGAATTTGGGGAATAGCCTCTTCAGTCAATCTCATTCCAATTTTCAGCCAGACTACTATAAGCATGACGTTTAATCCTAATTTTGCCTGGGGTAATGCCGTTAAGATCGGTTCCTCAACCAACTTCCGACAGCATTTACAATATCGCCGATTTATCGTGTATGCAGTAACGACGGGTTGAGGTATTGGAACATCTTCAACAATTCTTGTTCTGGTCTCCTGAATCCCACTCAAATCGTGGTTACCGCAATGTGGGCATATATTGACGTCAACAGTTTCTGTTTTCGTAATGTTTTCAGGAGTTTTTCTGCTATGTCCTTTATGACCGGGTTGACCTCCCGGCTTCCGTTTTTTCTCATGCGATTCATCTGGATTGTTACCGCTTGTGTCTTGGGGAGTTGTCGGTTTAATCTCGTATGCTTTTCCACTTTTTACACCGACTCTTTTTGGATGACGATGGACGTATTCATTATATTTTTCCACCAGTGACGCGTTTGCTGCAATGAGAACTGCATTTTCAGCCTCTAGGGTGATGACTTTACGTTGTAGGTCGGCGTTCTCGACCTTCAATGCAGCATTTTCCCGGATTAAGTCCTCAAGTGCGGACGGATTCAGATTCATTGCTTGTGATAACGAGAAATACAGTTTTCCCAAGATGCTCTTTTGGGCAGTCAACCTTCGCACTTGTTCCAAATGGAGTGACTTTGCGGATGTAGTATCCTTCAATATCCTTGACAGTCAGTTCGTTTGAACTGTTCATCGGGATCTTTCTCATGTAAGATATCTATTAGATATCCAATGTATTTAATTCTTTCGAATCTCGCTTGGATTCGAAATTAGAAGTGGATAGTAGCGAGAAAATTTGTCCTTGAAAATTATGGAAAAGATAATGCTTCAGAAGACTGACCAATAACGATGTTTTTAGCACAGCGCTTCACCTTCAACCTCCATGGCACATATCCGATGCGAAATTTTCTGAAGGGAAAAAGTGCCTTGAGATTTGGATTGATTTTCGTAGCGGGGCGCGATTTCCCTGCCCGCAGTGCGGGAAAAACGACTGCGAGGTTTCCCAAACCTCACAAAGAACCTGGCGTCATCTGAACTTCTTTGAGTACCAGACAATGATTCATTGCTGTGTTCCTCATGTTGCATGTCCTCGTTGCGGGACTCACCCGGTACTCGTTCCCTGGGCGCAGGAAGCAAATGGATTTTCCCCGTCGCCATTCTCATAGTCCGCGTGATCCCGACCGCATGGGGGGAACCGTCCATGAACATGCTCGAAGACCTGACGCGTTCCGCCCGGTTCCGGTTTATTTCGGGTTGATCTTTGCTGATATCATGCAGGATAGAATTTTTCACTACCTCTCTGGATCCGGGCAGATTCAACGTTTGCCAGCATAACGTCCAAAGCCAGTTTTTGATCGCGGCTCTCTTGCGTATGCCTGATATGACGAATAGTGCTGCCCATACGCAACGGAGCAATGAGAAAATCCCGAAAAAGTATCTGAAATAATTAGCCATGTATGAGAACCGAACGATTCTCACACGGCATCCCGATGCGAGGGATGGGATTTGAACCCAAGAACTCCTTCGAGACTGGACCCTAAATCCAGCGCCTTTGACCAGGCTCGGCAACCCTCGCGCATCCGGTATATTTGTCCGGGTGCATTATGAGCATATCGGGATGCCGGTGGGAAAACCGATCACATCTCGACCCTGGTCACAACCCCGTGGATCTTATCGGACGGCAACCGGTAGAACTGCACCACGGAAGGTGTCAGGTGCTTGATCGCGCCAAA
>JAQTSH010000039.1:7904-10711 GCA_028711405.1 Methanoregula sp. | reverse complement strand
CTGATACAGCAGAAGACGATCTCGCCATTGATGCAATCCGGCGGGATTTCCCGATACTGGGGGATATGTGCTATCTTGACAATGCGGCAACGAGTTTGTCGCCAGAACCCGTAATCGCGGCGATGGTCGAGTTTGATCACCAGTACCGGGCGAATGTCGGGCGGGGCGTACACCGGTTCACCCGGATTGCGAGCCAGCGGTACTGGCACGCCCACGAGAAAGTGGCAGAGTTTGTCGGCGGAAAAACGGGTGTAACAGTCTTTACCAAAAACACGACCGAGGCAATCAACATGGTGGCGCAGGGGCTCGCCTGGAAATCCGGTGACCGTGTGATCACGACGATCCTGGAGCACCATTCGAACCTGCTGCCGTGGCGAAACCTCGCACGGCAGGGCGTTGCACTCGATACGATCGGCATCAACCCGGATTATTCCCTGGACCTTGCAGCGCTGGAGAACGCGATCACCCCGCAAACGCGGCTTGTTGCGGTCACCCATGCCTCGAACGTGCTCGGCGTTGTGACACCCATTGAAGAGATCTCCTGCATCTGCCACGATCACGGGGTGCTCCTTTCTGTCGATGGGGCACAGTCAGTCCCGCATATGCCGGTCGATATCTCCCGTCTCGGCTGCGATTTCTTCTGCTTCTCGGGGCACAAGATGCTCGGTCCCACCGGTACCGGTGTCCTCTGGATGAAGGAGCCGGTGATCGAGCCGCTCATGCTGGGCGGGGGCATGGTCGAATCCCTGACAAGCGACGGGTATGTCGCGGCGGAAGGGTACCAGAAATACGAGGCGGGAACGCCGAACATCGGAGGCGGAATCGCGCTTGGGGCGGCAGTGGAGTATCTCACCGCGATCGGTATGGAAAAGATTCGTCGCCATGAAGAGCGGTTAACCTCCCGGCTCATTGACGGGCTCACGAAGATTACCCGCGTTCACCTGTATGTCCCGCCCCTGCCTGCATCCCGTATCGGTGTTGTCTCGTTCACGGTCGACGGCTTCCACCCGCACGAGGTGGCGCAGCACCTTGACGAAACAGCGGATATCATGGTGCGGTCCGGGCACCACTGCTGCATCCCTTTGATGGAGCGGCTCGGTCTTCCTGCCGGGACGGTGCGGGCGAGCCTTGCCCTGTACACGACGGAACAGGAGATTGATCTGCTGGTTGCGGCGCTGGATGAACTGGCACGATAACCCTGTCACTGGCAGATCTAACCTTTTTTCATGATATACGATTTAATAAATTCCCCCTTCACCGATGCTTATATAACTGGAGCAGCAGGCTTGTATCGCGCTGTTCCGGAGCAGCACCATGTATGGTTCTTTATTTGCCGATATTCTTGGGCGTGTGCGGGTCAAACGCCCGCTCGTCCACCACATCACGAATTATGTGACGGTCAATGACTGTGCCAATATCACCCTCTGCGCCGGTGGGTCGCCGGTGATGGCGGATGCAATCGAAGAGGTCCGTGAGATGGCGGCGGTATCCGGTGCGCTCGTCCTCAATATCGGGACGCTCAACCCGTCGCTTGTTGAGTCGATGATCGCTGCCGGCACTGCGGCGAACTCGGTTAAGATCCCGGTCATCCTCGATCCGGTCGGGGCGGGAGCAACCCGGCTCCGGACGGCGAGTGCCCGACAGTTGCTGGACGAACTGGATATTGCCATCGTCAAGGGGAATGCCGGGGAGATTGGGGTGCTCTCCGGTGTCGGAGGTGCGATGAAGGGCGTTGATTCTGAAGGTTTGACCGGAGATCCAGTCCGGATTGCACAGGAATTTGCCGCACGGGAAGGGATTACAGTGGTCATCAGTGGTGAGACGGATATCGTGACCGATGGCACCCGCACGCTCCTTGTGGAGAACGGGGATCCGTTGATGGGGATTGTCTGTGGCACCGGCTGCATGGCGTCATCAGTGATCGGCACATTTGCGGCAGTCTGTGATGATCCGGTACTGGCGTCCGCGGGAGCGCTTGCCGCGTTCGGGATTGCCGGGGAAAGGGCGGCAGAGAAATACGGGAGACCTGGCGCGTTCAAGGTTGCCCTGTTTGACGAACTTGCAGCACTGGGGCTCAGGGAGCTTGAGCAGTCTGCCCGCGTGAAGGAAGTGTGATGCGGGATACATGACATACGACCTCTACGTGATCACGGACGAGACGGTTGCGGGCGGGCGTTCCCACGCGGAGATTGCCCGTCAGGCAGTCGCTGGCGGTGCGGATGTGGTCCAGTTGCGGGACAAGACCCGTGGGTGCCGGGAACTTATGCGTGTCGGGCGGGAGATCCGTGCGATCACCCAAAAGACCGAGGCGAAATGTATCGTGAATGACCGGCTCGATGTGGCGATTGGATGCGGGGCAGACGGGGTGCATCTCGGGCAGGGTGACCTCCGGGTGGATGTAGCACGACAGCTCGCGCCGCCGGGTTTTCTTGTCGGTGTCTCGGTGGGGAGCGTGGAGGAGGCGGTGCAGGCAGAACTGGATGGCGCAGATTATCTCGCGGTAAGTCCGGTATTTGCCACAACGTCTAAAGAGGATGCCGGACCGGGGTATGGGCTTCCGGTGCTGCGGGCAGTCTGTGAACAGGTTGGACTCCCGGTGGTGGCAATCGGCGGAATCTCCCGTGCCAATGTCCGGAACGTGATCGATGCCGGTGCCGACGGGGTTGCGGTGATCTCTGCGGTGGTGGGATGCCCGGATATTGCGGCAGCTGCACGGGAGATGAAGGACTTGATCGTGAGGGCTAAACAGGAGCGTTCTTCATGATCATCCTTTCAGCGCTGATCATGCCACCCAGCCAGTAGCATTT
>JAQTSH010000039.1:0-7804 GCA_028711405.1 Methanoregula sp. | reverse complement strand
AAAACAATAACGAAATATTTATTATTCAAATTATGCTATACGGATATACGGTCGACTCATTCCTTGTAACCACCATCATTGCCGCTTTGTGTATTGTCGGACTCAATGTTTTCGTATTCCGGGAGAGACTTAAAGACCTGCTTGATTTTCCTGAAATAATGTCATCGGCATTTAGAAAGAGTATCCTTTTTTCATTTCTCGTCATTGTTGCCATATACGTGATTGGTTTTATTTTTGGTGTTTTTTCAGATTTTGTTATCTTTGTTATGTCCCTTATTGGAATGACAACTGCCATTTATGGGATGAGTTTAAAAAAAAGTTGGTTCATGGTCTTTTGGGTTGGAGTTGTTGTATCGGCATTGATCACCGCTATCTTCCAGATTGATCGGTTATTCGAGGTACCGATATGGAGTCTCATCATTATGGGGATGATTTTGATCAACATATATTATTATCATGAAGAGAAAAAAGCACTCTACTTATGACGTGATTCGTTACGATTCGATGATGAGTTGGGGGGTCTCTCCGAATTTCGGATAACCTCACGCTGGCTTTTCTGATGACTCAACCTGCATTGCATACATCCGGATGAATTGAGGTTTTGGGGTTGAAAAAATCTAACCCCTCCCACCTGAAGTTCGCGAATGGTCTGACAAAAACTTCGTCGGAAGTTTCAGCTCGGTTTTCGCCCGGATCTGCTCTTAAATGCCCATAGGCTGATAACCAGAATTATAATAATTATTCCACAAACCAAAGCCAGAACCGGGATTGAATGATTCATGATGACGCCGGGTTGCAGGTGAACGATGGGAAGAACCAGGTTGTAGACCCAGGTAAACAGGATTCCCGCAGCGAATCCCGTGCATACGAGAATAGACCATTGTAATTTTGAGGTATTAAAAAAGGATGTATCCTGGATTACAGGAATGTTGATCTCAAACGATCGCATCTTTTCAGTATGTGATTGAATAAATTCATGGTCAATTTCATCATGGTCACTAAGATTCCGGTAGAGCAATCGTGTGAATAATTTTCCCCCTTCTCCCATCGCATTGGAAGGAGATTTTGAAAATATCTCCACGAGGGTTTTTTTTGCGTGAGAACAGAACAGGGAATTGTCCCACGGTAAATTGTTGAACGTGCTGACCATATGTGTATGAAAATTCCGGTAATCCCTGAAGTCCTTTTGCGTAAAATAGTCAAAAATTTTTTGATTGTGATCCAGAATCATCAGTCTGATCGAGTCTCTATAGACGTCGGGAAGATCGTCAAATCCGTAATCAATAAGTGTTGTACCGAACACCGCTTGTTCTTCACCTTCAAGTGAGGTGTAGACACATGTGAGATCCTCTGAATCAACAGACTCATCGTTCTGAATCTTTTTTGACATAATTTCCTTTGCAATTTTTTTTCCCAGTTTACTATGACACAGATCACGAATTACCAATTCCTCCGATGGTACATAGGATTGAACGAACAGATCGATGATCGATTGAGAATCGGGTACGTTTTGCCTGAAAGGTTTGTTTCTGACATAAAACTGAAAGAACGAGGTATATAACGATCGAATTTCAGAATTCTCATGAAATTTGAGGGTATCCGCATCATAGGTGAATGACTGGTTATGCTGAGATGTACCGGGATGTTGAATCGGGACTTTAACAAGCACGTCACATTCGAGTTTGGTGTCCTGGGGATTATCCAACTCAGAAATCACCACCCGGAATGAATTTTTCTCTTGCTTCAGACATTCGAAAAGATCGCTGATTAAGAGTACGCTTTTCCTGACATCCGTTGACAAAACCGAACATCGTTCTGATGAAAGGATCTTTCCCGCAAAGTATGCTACGATATCATCAGTTCCCTGTCGGTTCCCGAAACTTCGTAATCCCGGTGCCCATCCGGAGGTTAGATTAAAGTCAGATGTAAAATCCGGGATCTCCGCAGAGGTACCCAATTTCATGTGGATGTTGTCATAACGATCGGAATAATACGAGGTTATCCCGGTATCCGCACGCTGATAAAACTGCTTTACAATCACATCCAGTGTGTGCAGATCATCGTTTCCATAGGGAATTTGTTCAACATACATTCTCCGCGAACCGCGTGGAGACCTGCCATCTTTTACCTGGGTACTCTCGCATTTGAACCGTGCTCCGAGAAACAGATGCGATCCATTCCATTCCAGGTATAAGAGGCGCTGGTGTTGATCGATCTTTTGAACAATATTTGAAAACCGGGGATAATCCGGTGATTCCCTGATATTTCCGGTTTTTAAAACAAAACCCTCCTTGAATAAGCCAGAATATACGGGTTTTTCAGGCATACTATACCTCAAAATTTAAAGACATAATCAATGATCTTTTTCATCCTCCAGGGATGATACCCTGTAATACTATCTCCTTTTCGTATTGATGCGTCGACACTGATCATAAATCCCTCGACATATTTCGTTTTGATGAACTGGTCACTCATGATGGTATTGAAAATGTTGGTGAATGCAAGGTTTGATTTGAAGAACTGTTCAAAATATTCTGCCTCTAAGGTATCTGCTGCTTTGGAATCCTGGGGATACGCGCGGACATTCTCTCCTATTGATGGAACTTTCCCTGCACCTGCAGGTGCTTTATCGACAACAAGCGGTGCCTGGTATCCTGGCGATGGAATCAGATCTGCTTTGGTGACGGCAAATGCATAGTCCTTGTCATCTCCTAATTCCCCGACAAGGCGTGCAATCCCCTCGATATAGGCGAGCCAGTTCTCATCATCCGGACTGATTGAATGGATCTTCGCTCCGTCAAGCAGGAAGATGATCTTACCGGCTTTTTGCAGTCGTGCATAGGCAAATGCCGGTATGATCAGATCAAAGTTTTCGTAAAACTCCTGTTCACGATTGGTTTTAAAATCCCAGAGAAATTGTATGTCCCCGAACTCTGATTTCAATTCAGTGGGTGAGCGATTGAGAATCTGGGAGAACCACTGGATCTCCGCGTTATAATTAGTTTTTGAAATTTTATCGATATTTTGTTTTGACACATGTGCTCCCGCATAATCGAGTGACGTTACTTTGAGGGGGATAATCCCCCATTTTTTGGTGGGGAATTCATAATACCCCAATTCATTCGTGAGCGTTGCTGGCGGGGGATTGCCCTTTGCTAGCTGGTTTGCCATTGCCACAACAGAGAGACGCGTCGGAGCATCCGGATTCTGTGAGAAGATATAAGATTTGGAAAATCCCTTGCTTTTTGCGATCTCCATACCCAGTGCAGCAATAAAAACAGACTTCCCTGATCCGGTCGGACCAAAGACAAAGACATCCGAGGAAGTGATCGCGAACAGGTTCTTTGTAAAGAAAAACCATAAACCGATGGCGGTGATGATAGCGACGATGAAATATGGCACATAGCCGGCAGTCACGATCAGGGCAGAATTCTCAATCATCTTTGCGATAATATACCCAAGAGCGATAATGAGGAAAATATCAATTAAATACTTCAGTGTTTTTGCCAACCAGTCAAACCTTATTTTGTAGATAAAAAATCCGGTAATCCCCGCTCCAATGCACAGTCCTATCGCAAAAAAGTAGGGAAGTATCTTCACCTCGATGAAGGTAAAATACAGCATTGACGGGATTGAAATCGCAACAATGAGAAGCCCGATAAACCGGGATTTCTCGACAAGCATAAGACCGAGCCCACAAACGATGAATATTCCTAAGAGTGTATCAAGCACCTGTACATATTCCAGCTGGAGACCCATCTTCAATATCGATATGATAGAACTAAGCACAAATGCAAGAATCAGACCCATACCAAAAAAAAGGACCCAGGGTACCCAGAATTTGTCAGCTTTTAATTTCATTTAATTCCAATTGATGTTGAAATTTGTTAAAGATATTGATAACGGAATGTGGCTTTTCACTGATTTCCCGTGTGTTCAAAAAGGGCATCTATCTCCATCCTCCTCTATATTATCGCATCTGTAAGACGGCAGGAAGATCCCTGATATGGATTTTTCTCATTCTCTAAATAAAATATTATATCAATAGCGAGTAGCTTACACTGGATAGACAGTTTAAAACAGGATGATTGCATGCCATCAGATGTACACCTTGTATGGATACTTGATCACTCGAATTCCATGAAGGCAAAAGGGAAGATCAATTCGGTCAATATGGTGATCAGGGAAACAATTCCTCTGGTATTAAATCTCTCCCAGGAATTTTCGTCGTATCATTTTTTCATGCGTGCTCTTGCGTTTTCCAACGGAGCTCACTGGATCGATCCACACGTTACAAGAATTGAGGACTATACCTGGACGGATCTTGAAGCGGGCGGAAGATCCGACTTTGGCGCAGCTTTACAGAAAATCAGGGAGATGTGGGGAGGTGGATCGAATGGAAGTGAAAAACCCGGTGTATATTTTTTCGTTCTTTTAACCGATGGACATCCAACTGATGATTGGCAGGAATCATTACAGGATCTTTTTGAACAAAAGTTTTTTTTGGATTCCAAAAAAATTGCAATTACGCTTCAGGATACTGATAACGGATTATTGGAGGAGTTCATCGGTCACAAAAAGACGGAACATGGCTTCATCATAAACGTCGATGAGATAGAGCAGATACCCATGAGTATCGTCTCATGTATTGAACAATGAGGTTCTACCGGGGAGTTCCAAACGGTCGTTGTCCCCCCATAATTACAACACGCCGGTTCCAAAGGTGAGGATTTGTTTTCTCATTCGACGAGATTGATGAGATGGCACCGCGCATCGTTTCATCCCTCAAACACTAAAAAGGTATGTGGCAGCACATCAGATCCTCTTCACCCATAATGATGCATAAAATGTCGTTCATCGAGTATCCCGGACGGGAACCTTGATCAATGTTGCCTGAATCCTTGACGTCTGCCCCGCAGTGACCACGACATTATGCGTCTGGAAGATATACCCGGATAACTTCAGTTCAATCTGGTATTCATCCGGTTCTAAATTATTCATGGTCATGGGTGTGAAACCTTTGAACTGCCCATTGAAAAAAACCTGTGCATCCGTTGGTGATGATGTTATGGAAATATTGCCGAGCCGTTCAGGAACCGGAATAGTATCGGATTCTGTGGGGGTATCCATCGGTTGTTTGATTCCTGTTGGCGTATCAATGATCGTTGATGGTTGACGGAATGGGGATTCAGATACATATGCTGAAGTGGGACTTGTGGTTGGGACAAGTGAAGTATTTGAGACCTGTGGAGGTAATGTTTGTATTGCAGAGAACACGGTTAATAAAATTAACAATCCTGAATACATCACTCCGATTGTGATCATATTTTTCATACAATGCTCCGAGGGATCAAAAAAATTTTTTTCGATATTTACAATCAGTACTGCAATCCTGCTGTATACTCCCCAATCTCCTGTGAAACTGAATATGCTCTTGACACATTCATACTTACTGTCCTGTATCCTTCACGGTTTACTCTCCGTTGAATCCATATCAACATGGTATACCATCCAGTAGGTTATGTGCAGTAAAAAATATTCTGGGGGGCAATACACGAAAATAGAAAGCTATATAGGATAATTATCGCTATTAAATTTTAAATAGGAGTTTTTTACATGGCACATAACCCGGATACATTACCAAGCACTCCCCCCAAAATTTCTTTGAAGATGCCAGCGCAATTCAAAAAACCCTGCTATTACTTCTGGATTTGTGATTGCTCGGAATCGATGGGGTTGAAAAATAAATCCAATAATCTGGTAAAAATGGATGAGATCAATAAAGCCATCCCGCTCGCGATAGAGAAGATCAGCGACTATTCAAAGACCAATAAAAAAGGTCAGATCACCATGCGGACTCTCAAGTTCTCTGATCGCGCTGAATGGGTCGATAAAGACAGTATTCCCGTTGCACAATATGTCTGGAAAGATTTATCGGCTGATGGTGTGACCGCACTCGGTGATGCGTTCAGGAAAATGGCACAGGCATTAAAGACAATTGACGATGGCGGCACCATGCCTAAAACTGCCTATCCTCCGGTGCTTGTCCTGATTACTGACGGATATCCGACCGATGAATGGAACACAGGTTTAAATGAATTGATGGAACAGTTCTGGGCACAGGAAGCGGTTCGCATCGCAATCGGGCTTGAAGGTGCCGATGAAGAGATCCTCAAGGCATTTATCGGCGATGTTGATGATGCAGAAAAA
Organism: Methanoregula sp.; assembly: GCA_028711405.1. Classification (GTDB taxonomy): domain Archaea; phylum Halobacteriota; class Methanomicrobia; order Methanomicrobiales; family Methanospirillaceae; genus Methanoregula. Next base: position 1,594 of record JAQTSH010000039.1, on the reverse strand, counting down.
AAGCTGGTGAAAATTAACGATGCCAATCTCTCCACCCTCGCTGATAGCATCAAGCTGGTTACAACCGTGTATGGGATCCCCTCGGACAAGAAAAAGCCGTTAGGTGATCCCGTTCCCCCGGCTGCTCTGGAAACAGATGAAGATCAAAAACGAGATGCCCGTCCCGTAGAGAATGCGCCGGTTGAGGAACCTGTTCGTTCTTCAGATGCGACTATAATCCCGGTTCCGCCCCCGGACACGACCGGTAATACCGATACAACAGAACCGGGACCTCAGGCATCCTCAGTGCAGGATGAGATAATATTCTGATAGTATGGCAAGAGCACAAGATCGGGTTGTGTGGGAGATCATAGGATCCAGCGTCCCCGGTCCATACCATATCAATAAAGGCATATCCAACCAGGATGCCATTGGCTGGCACCAGAAAGACCAGGGAAAACTGCCGGTAATCCTGTCTGTCGCAGATGGTCTTGGAGATGAAATGTTCTCCCGGAGTGCCAAAGGCGCTCAGTTAGCCATTAACGCTTCCCTTGAAACCTGCACGCGCCATATCCGCAAAATGGAATGGTGGACAAAAAACGATCTGCGCAGTTATTTACTAAAAGAGATTATCACCTGCTGGAAACAAAAAATTGACGAAGATCTAACTTCCAATCCCCTCTCCACCGACGAGATAAATCTGAGTACAAAATTCGTGCAGCATTATTTCTCAAAAAATCCAGGGACTGACGAGAATAAAATTGAAGAATTTATTCGATCCTTCCCGTACAGTACAACGCTCATCACGGTCATTGTTATACCGGGAATCATCCACATTCTTCAGGTTGGGGACGGGGATATCATCATCGTGAAACAGGATGGATCGGTCCACGAGATATTTCCCCGGGATCTGGATTGCGGCAGGGTCATTCCATTATCCTATCCGGATGTTAGAGAAGCATCCAATGTGTGCAAAATATCGGTTCGCCGGGAAAAACCCTTGATTATCTATGTTTCTTCGGATGGTTATAGCGCAGGTTACGATTCAATGAAAGTACAGTTCGATGAAATTGTTGCATACGAATTTCATTCGAAGATCCAGAACTTTGAAATTTCAGATATTCAGTCCGCATTGCCGGATTTGCTCACCGATATTTCTCAGGGGAGCGGCGATGATACCACGCTGGGTATTATTGTTGGAGATCGGGATAAAATACAAAAAACCCCGTTGAAATTACAAACATTGTTAGTGCCTGAAGAAGAGATAAAATCCGTTGTTGTCGAACCGGAAAAAGAATGCCATCCGGATTCCGATCTCTGTATGATCGATGAATCCAAAGAAAAAAGCCGATCAGTACACGAAGGTTTGGGTTAGCATCCATTAAGGATGTAATCCCAAAAAGAACCGTCAATTTTAAAAATTCTCTATACGGGTGTATCATGGCGGGAGTGACCGACAAACTCAATAAAATTCTGTCTGCGCTGGACAAACAACCTGATTTTTTTCAGGTAAAGAAATACCTGGGAACCGTCAAAAAAATTCTGGACCGTGAACCGAAAAATGTCTTCGCCATGTATATACAAGCAAAACTGGTCATACTTTCCACACCTCCGA
>JAQTSH010000356.1 GCA_028711405.1 Methanoregula sp. | reverse complement strand
GTCGCCGCCCACGACCTGACGAAACGGTATATCTCGGTAGATCGCGGGGTCGTCCGGGCAGTGAACGGAGTCAGTTTCGAGGTCTTCACAAAAGAGATCTTCGGCATCATCGGGAAGAGCGGGGCGGGCAAGACAACGCTCTCCCGTATCCTGTCGGGAATCATAGAACCCACGAGCGGGGAGATCAACATCAGGATCGGCGAGGAGTGGGTCGACATGACCAAACCCGGTATCGATCAGCGGGGCAGGGCGAAGGAGTATATCGGGTTGCTGCACCAGGAATACGATCTCTTCCCCCACCGCTCGGTGCTCGACAACCTCACCGACGCCATCGGGCTCGAATTCCCAAAAGAGCTCGCGATGCGTAAAGCGATCGTCACCCTCAAGATGGCAGGGTTCACCGATGAGAAATCCCGCGAGATCCTTGACCGCATGCCCGGGCATCTCTCGGAAGGGGAACGGCACCGGGTCGCACTCGCGCAGGTGCTGATCCGGGAACCCCGGCTCGTGATCCTCGATGAGCCCACCGGCACGATGGATCCGATCACAAAAGTCGATGTGAAGCATTCGATCATGCACTCCCGTGAAGAGATGGACGAGACCTTCATTGTCGTGTCGCACGACATGGAGTTCGTCCGGGATACCTGTGACAGGCTCGCCCTGATGCGGGGTGGGAAGATCGTCCAGATCGGAAAGACCGCAGAGGTGCTGGCACACCTGACCGAGGAAGAGCGCAAAGTGATGAGCCAACCCTCTGCCTAGGGGAACCTGATGATCACCATCCAGCTCGATGGGGAGCGGCGGGAGGTTGGTGCCGGTAGCACGCTCGGATCGATCCTCCCCGGTCACCCGGAGGGGTGTGCTGTTGCCGTCATCCGCCCTGCGACCCAGCAGCAGGCAGAGACCAAGAACCTCGCCCTCAGTACGTCGGCAGGTGAGATCACCCTTGAACTCACCGGCAGCACCCCGGCATTTCTTCTCGATCCCACACTTCTCAGCCGGCTCGCACTCCACTGGGAGGACCGGTACTCTGCCTCGTTCGGGCATTTCCCGTCGGATCTCCGCCCGGAAAGGAAGCCCCATCTCTACCAGGCAGGGGACGTGATCCTCGGCTGCGGGGGATACGACCGGGAGCGGTCATACCTGATCGTTGCAAAGACCCGGCACTCCGCAGACCACGGGGCGGACGAGACCGGAGGGGTGATCGGCAGGATCGTGAGCGGCAGGGCGGTGCTCGACCGCTGGACGACCGGCGACCGGATCACAAAGATCGAGCCGGTGATCAGCTGGGCGGACACGAGCCGGTCCTTTACGACGACCGACATGAGTTTCGTCCTCGAAGAGGGTCTTTGTGTGGTCACGTCCATCCGGGTGATGGCGCAGGGGTATACCCCCGACCGGATCACGATAGATGCCGCAGCGAGCGTGGAACACCTGCTTATCGCGCTCGAATCGGGACGCTACGTCGTCGGGCGAGCCACCTCCACCCATATCCTCGATGAACGGGCGTTCGGCACCGATGTGCCGGCACAGTACTCCCACCCGCGCCGGGAGGGTACCGTTACCGTGCGCACAAGCGGGTCTTCACGCGGGGGCTGCTACATCTACCGGGCGGATGTCCCGAGCATCCCCTCGCACAGCATCGTCGGGCAGGTAGTGCATGGTATCGAACTGGTGAAACTTGCACAGGCGGGGGATGTCTTTGTCATAGATATCCAGCCACAACGGATCGACCTGCTCGGTTTCCCGCTCGAAAAAGCAAAGGAGTGTGCCCTCGCGCGGGGTTTTGCCCTCACCGTTGACAAGGACGAAGCGAGCCGGCTGGTCGTCTCGCAGGAGCCGGGGACGACGCTCGATGTGCTGCACGAGCGGGCGGCAACCGTGACCACTGCCCCCATGGCAAAGGTGATCGATATCGAACTTGACGATGTACATGCACCCGTGAGCTGTGATGTGTTCCGCAGGGTGACGGGATTAAAAGAGCATGACGCCGGCATGATGCCCGCATTTTTCACGTTCGATGATGTGATCCTCTTCAAACCGCCCATCCCGTCAGGCACCGCGATCTACCCGGAGAACTGCCCGGTGGGTACGGCACCTGCCGCCGCCCTCGCGATCACGAACGATTCCCGGAAAGGTGCCGGGCTTGTCGGCGTCAGGTTGTCGGCAAACAAGGAGTTCGGTCCCACATCCGAACCCTTTGAAGGGACGAACATCATCGGGCGCGTGATCGACACAGAGAAATTAAAAACGATACAAGAGCGCGAACGGGTGTACATCCGGGAGGTCGGGCGATGACCGATTACCAGCCGGAGAATGTCGGGACGGTGACAAAATACGTGGTCATCGAGTCCTTCTCGGTCACGCCCGCAGACCTTGCTGTCCGCGCCTACGAGGTCTCTTCGGGCGTGATGATCAAGGAGACCTGCTTCGGGCTTGTCATCATGGGCACCGAGGACGAGGTCAACCGGATCATCACCGAAGTCCGGAAGGTGGATCCCGACCATATCTTTGTGAAGGACCGGGGTTTCCCGCCGGGCGATCCCCGCCGTTGCCGGGCGAATCTCGGGGGCGCCCGCCCCGGATTCCACGGGATCGAGCAGGAGATGACGATCCTTCCCTACATCTCGAACGCACTAAAAATCCTCGGCACCCGTGACCCGGGCACCGTTCCCGCCCAAAAGAACGTACGTGAAAAGCCAAAACTGGACAAGATCGGAAGAGCGTCGTGTAG
>JAQTSH010000038.1 GCA_028711405.1 Methanoregula sp. | reverse complement strand
GAGGTCGGGGCGATGAGCCCGGAGATGATCTTGAGAAGTGTTGTCTTACCAGCTCCATTGTGCCCGATGATCCCGAAGATCTCGCCGTCCTCAAACTCAAAACTGACGTTATCGAGCGCGGTAAAACCGTCAAATTTTTTCGTCAGGTTGCAGGCAGTGATCATGAAGAGTCACCTGATCTATCAGACTTGCGCGGTGAGGGGCATATACTTTGGGGTACTGGCAGGGGACGTTTGGGAAACCGTATCTGATTCCCCCGGAACAGACCCCCCGCCAAAATCGGTAACAGGTATTCCTGTAGTCACTGTCCACGAATCCCCGAGAATACCTAAGCACACAATACAACCGCATCGGCACATTCACCGGAGGGTTGGTACTCGGATGTCCTGCTATGGATAGTATATCCATTAGTCCCTGTGGCAAACCCGCCATGAACACGTGTCCACTCGACAGAACCCGGCGAACAGGCATTGTTCATACCGGATTTTACGGATATCCGGGTATTCATCAGGTCCCGGATCCTACCGGGGTATGCATCACTCATCAGCCGGAATGTGGCATGGATTGTTATCCCATCCCTCGCAATAGACAGTATCAGAAACCAAAATTGCGTACCGGATCATTACATATCAGAACCCCCGCAAATAGTTAAATGACAGGATTCATCATGAGCATATACAGGGACATCGCCACCATTGCGCGGTGGGAAGTGAAGCGTTCTTTTTCGATGATGAGTCGGGATGTCCTGCCATTTGCCATCATCCTCTTGATCTTACTGGTCCTTGCGACGGGTTTCACCGCGCAGTCTGGATTGCACATCCAGGACCGGATGTATACGGTCGGGGTTGATGATCCTGATGTCGCCAAACTCCTCGCGGGTGATGCACGGTTCGCCGTTTACCTGCTCGATCCTGCAGCACTGCGATCGAATCCTCAAGCCTTTGATCTCATCATTGTCGGGGGACGCTTATCGGGGAGCGAAACCGACAGAGCGAAAGCAGCACAAAAAACCCTCGAACGTGATTATGCAAAATATGTCAACAGTGTCTACAACACAGAACAGGATCTCTTTGCCGCATACCCGCTCTGGATCGATTCCCAGGAGATAAAGGCTGAACTCGACTTTCTCGCCACCCAGAGCGGACATTATGTCGGGGCGTCCTCACGCTCTGTTGCTCCTGTGCCGGACGGTGACGTGAAAAATATCCCGACGCCGTCATCAACGCTCTCTATCACAGAAGAGGAACTCAGGCAGGGACTGGTCCAGTCGAATGCCCAGAACACCCAGATCTCACGATACACGGAAGCACTCTCTTCTTCACCCACCACCGCGATGGGCAACTTCAAAACGCCGTCCCAGATCTCACCCCCGCTGCCGTTCGACTCGATCATCCTCGTCTTTGTCTTCATCTTCCCGCTCTACTTCACCTCCCAGTTCTTCATGATGAGCATCATGAACGAGCGCATCGAGCGTAAGGGAGAGATCCTCCTCTCCACACCTGTCAGGAGTTCGTCAATTATTCTTGGCAAAGCGCTCCCCTATCTCCTCGGCATGTTCGCTATCTGCGCGGCGCTGATCCTGTACATACGGGCGTCCCCGATCATTCTCCTTCCGCTCATTCCGGTCATCTTCTTCTTTCTCGCAAATGCGTTACTCATCGGTATGCTTGCACGAAGTTTCAAGGAACTCTCGTTTCTCTCAATCTTCTTCTCAACGATCGCGACCTCGTACCTGTTCTTCCCCAGCATCTTTGCCAATGTCCATGTCATAAGCCTCATCTCCCCGCTCACGCTGATTGTGCTTACCATCCAGGGTTCGACGTGGACTGTGACCGACTATCTCTATTCGACGTCCCTGTTCTGGCTTACCGGTATCGTCATATTTTATATAGCCACGAAAAATTTCAAGGATGAACGGCTCTTTTCCGAGAAACGCCTCCTCTCACGAGTCCGGGAGTTTTTATCCGAGATCCTGTCGGAAAGACATCCTCTCATCTCGCTCTTCTTGTTCTGCGCTTTTTCGATCCCGTTCATCTTCATGGTGCAGATGATGTGCCTCGTGCTCTTCTTCAATCTCCCCATGCCGTACTCGCTTGTGCTCCTGCTTTTATTCGCGGCATTGACTGAGGAGATCGCAAAGGGTGTGGGGATCTACACGCTCTACGCGCGGGATCCGGGATTTCTCTCCTGGAAGATGCTCGTACTTGCCAGTATCGCCACAGCAGCCGGATTTTTGGTCGGCGAAAAACTGCTGCTGTTTGTCACCCTGGCACAGATCTCAGACTCGATATTCGGCAGCATCCTCTTCTTATCGCTCGGGGCTCTCTGGTTGCCGTTCCTTCTTCATTGTGCCTGTGTCCTGATCGTTGCCAGTTGCCTGAAACTCTGGGGGAAGAAAGGATTTGTGCCCGGGCTTGTGATCGCCATGGTAGTACACTGCCTGTATAACCTGTATTTTGTCATGAGGTGGATTGGATGAAACAAAAGCACCTGACCATTATTGCGAAAAAGGAGTTTAAAGGCTTGTTTAACGAGAGGACGATCCTTCTTGCCGTCCTCTTACAGCTCTTCATCGCCATGTTCTCATCCTTTTTGATGGTGGGACTCACCTCCATGTATGATCCCTCCTCGCTCTCGAAATATTCCCATACCCAGTATAGTATCGGGTATGCGGGCAACGACTCGCAGATGCTTACCTATCTCGAGTCCAGCCGGGATTTCCGGGTCTTCCGGATGGATCTCTCTACCGCAGTTGCCGCTCTCGAACAGCGCAAACTGGCAGCGGTCATCTATGTGCCCGATACGCGCGCTGCGGATCCGGGCCCGGTGAAGATCACGGTCTATACCCTGAAAAATGATCTTCAGACTGCCGTTGTCAGCGTGAAGCTCAAAGACGTCTTTTTAAAATATGAACAGGACCTGCGGACGGTCCGGGCAGATCGCTTAAACGAACAGATTATTCTTTTGGAGATCCCGAAAGCGTCGGGGGGCGGGGACTTTTACGAGTTTGTCTACGGTCTGTTGATCCCGCTTTTGGTCTTTATGCCGGCGATCATTGCATCAGCGCTGATCATCGATCTCATCACCGAGGAGTACCAGCATGAAACCCTCGAAACGCTCATCTCGACGCCGGTCACGTTTAACGAGATGGTCTGGGGAAAAGTGCTCTGCTGCGAGATATTGGTACCAATTCAGGCAGGTGCGTGGCTTATACTGTTGATGGCGAATGGCATCGCCATCCAGAATGCAGGTCTGATCCTTATCCTGGTCATGATCTCTTCGCTCATCCTGATCCTTCTCGGGACCTTGACCGCCCTCCACTACCGGGAACGGACCTCCGCTCAGTTTATCTTTTCCACCGCGCTCGTTGTTGTGATCCTTGTTGCACTTGCGCTGCCGGCGAACCCCTTAAACCTCCTGACCCGGCTTGCGGTGGGAACTGCTGCGGGGGAACAATGGCTTGTACTTGGATTCACCGTATGTATCGTCTTTGTGCTGGGTCTGCTGACCCATTGGTATGCAGGCAGGATCGGGCGATCACATCACGCCGGGTGAGGAATCCAAGAGAACCGGTTTTTTTTAAGGCTTGTTGCGGTTCGGCACATACCGGGAAGAACAGGGAATTTATCGGCACAAGCAAACTGTTGGGGATTTTTTCATGCCCGGTTGAAACGGTATTCCCCGGCGGGAACCAGTATCTCGAACCGCGCGCCCTGTCCGTCAATACCGGTCTCCCTGATGGTGATTCCTGATATGGCGAGGATTTCGCGCACAAGGAACAATCCGAGCCCGGTATTTTTCCCGAACCCGCGTTCGAAGATCTTCTCCTTTTCATCCGGGGGGATGCCGACGCCATTATCCTCCCACACAATCACAAGGCTGGTTCCGGATTGCCGGGAGGAAACCCGGATCTCGGTCACCCGCTGACCGTGCCGCACGGAATTGTCCAGAAGATTGAAGAAGACTTTCTCGAGCATCGGGTCGGCATAGACAAGGATTCCATTCACATCTGCGGTGAACGTGATATCCGGCGGGACGTGGGAACGGGGTTGGATCGTGTCCAGTACCTGCCACTGGGGTTCGTTCGTGCCGAGGTCCTGGTAGACACGGGTGAACTCGATCTGCGACCGGATCGCTTTTGTGGCGGATTCCATCTTACTGAAGTATTCCCCTAATGCGGGATCCGTGGATTTTTTTTGGGCGATACCAAGATACCCGAGAATGATCGTAACCTTGTTTAAGATATCATGCCGGGTGATGCCCGTAAGGAGATTGAGCTGGCGGTTTGCCCGCCGCAGGGCGTCCTCTGCCTTCTTACGGTCCGTGATGTCATGGAGGATACCCTCCACGCCCTGGATCTCACCCTTCGCATCGTAATAATAATGACTGCTTGCCGTGACGTGATGCACCAAACCCTGCTGGTCTTTGAGGATGAGTGGGTATTGATCGACCGATCCCTTCTTTTCCAGCACCTGGAGTAACTGTGTGAAATCTTTTTGTTCGTTGGTGAGAACATGGGTGAATTTTTTCCCGATCAATTCCTCGATAGATGTACATCCTACGAGATTTATCCCGGACGGACTTATCATGGTGATCGTGCCTTCCAGATCCATCCGGTAGAACGTGTCCTGCATATTCTCGATGATGGCACGGTAATTCGCCTCGCTCTCTTTGAGTTTCCGGTCGAGAGTGTGTTTGTAGAGTGCCATCTCGATCGTTGTTGACAGGGTGCTTAGCGAGAACGGTTTGATGATATAACCATACGGTGCGGTGGCAAGCGCCCGTTCAAACGTCTTCTGGTCAGAGAATGCCGTGAGAAAGATCACCGGGATGTTTAAGGTGGCGTGGATCTTTCCAGATGCTGCGATGCCATCCATCTTCCCCTTCAGGTTGATATCCATGAGTACGAGATCCGGGTGTTCTGTTTCGGATTTCACGATCGCCTCTTCACCGGTTGCCACTAGTCCTGTTACAAAATACCCTATGTCGACCAGACTTTTCTCGATCAGTTTTGCGACAATGAAGTCATCCTCGACGATCAGTATCGATTCGGTTTTCACAGCAGATTCCTGTATGAATGCTGTCATTTACTGACTGATAAAAGTAATTGAATCTCAGGCAGCGTGAAAATTTTCAATCCGGATCACCGGTTGTATGAAAAAGCCGTCTTGTTATTCCTGTTCCCCGGTTATCCGGATCCACGGTTGTCCGGCAACCCGGAGTTATGCAATCAAGGGTACTCGAAAAATGCTGATTCGATATTTTGGGGGGATAAGAGTCTTCTCCGATTTTAGGATTTTTGATCATATAAAAACTTCGGCTCTTATCGGATTCCGGAAAAAGAACCTCATCGCTGTTTATTGGGGTAGAAGTTACGCAATATGGCTTCAAACTGCAAATATTGGAAATGTAAAATTGTAACCACAACGTAAAGCACAAGGTATTCAGCTATCAAAAAACCCGAATTGCGTAAGTCCTATGTGGGTAAAATGGAAGGCTCTTCTCCAAGTTTAGGAAGAAATTTTTCGGTCGTATAATAACATTGGCTAGAAGTCCCTACTAACAGTAGTTATTTACATGTTATTATATCAATTTTGTCAATCCAAAAATTCCAACTGAAGAACAAGAAAGTGGATGATTCTATTGCACAAGTACGCTCCAGAAAGAATCATTCACTTTTAAATATCGACACGATGAGGGTTCCGCCGCCCCCGAAGGGACGCCCCCGCGGCGGCTCAATGACGATTTTTCAGATGTAACGTCAAAATACTCACTTCTGGAAACACCAAAGAGACCGAAAATCTCCGATGCTCATCTAACCTCCTGCCGCCGAAGGCGGATACCTCGTCATTACTGCCTCACCTCGCAGAGGTGAGGAGGAGCACGTCCCGAAGGGTGAGGAGCGAAGGGGGGTCGCAGTGCCCCCCCGTAGCGACGAAAGTGCGGGGAAAATTTGATGGATTTGGGAAGGCACAAAGTTTATCTACAATCATAAAATTTTTTAGATAAAAACGGTCAGAATTTTCGAACTCAAAAACCTCAATTCTACAGAATTTATCTAAATGTAGATTGAATCAGTTTTTTTCTAATTTGATGTCATCCTAAATCGGGAGAAGAACCAAATGGAAGATTGGTTTAGACAGACCTACAGTCACGGAAACCGCCTTGCCTGGGTGCGACCCGGTATGATCTCGCGCGATTCCCCCCCCAAGGGGTGGAACACTCATGCAGGGGTTTGGGAGCGGCAGCCCTCATTCAACATGACGCACAAAAAAATACAGTTACCCACGTAATCTCATGAAACTCCCCGGGCACGCAAACATGAAATGAAATGCATCTCCACGGGTACGCGAAGGTCTTGGTACATTCTTTAGTCTGTACCGGTAAACCGGTACATTCCTTTTGGCACCGTGATCTCAAACCGTACTCCTTTCGTGTATATGCCTGTTTCCGTTAGGGCAATATCTGTTATCGACAGGATCTCGCGGGAGACGAACAACCCATTTCCGGCATTCTTCTCCAGTCCCAGATTGAAGATCTGTTCTTTCTCCTCATCCGGGACACCCTGTCCTGGACTCTCAAATGTAATGACCAGGTGGTTACCTAGTTCAGTGTATGTTACCTGCACCCGGCTTGACTCTTCCCCGGCATACTTCCGGGTGTTTTTCAACACATAAAAAAATACTTTGTCACACAGCGGATCGGCAAAAATTTCAGGATTACGGTGATCTATTGTCACCGGAACGGTCTGCTGCAGGAGCATCTCCTGGGCATCCATCACCAGTTTGTTCACGTTCCGCCAGACGGGGGCACTCACGCCCAGGTTCTGGTAGTCCCGGGTGAATGTTATCTGGTACTCGATCGCGGTCGCAGCCTGGTTGACCTTGTCGAGAAATACACTTAGTTGAACGGGATCGTCAAGGCATTCTCCGGATAGTCCGCTATACCCTTTGAGTTTCGTCAGTTGATTGAGAATATCGTGCCGCGTGATCCGCGACAGGAAGTTGAGTTTCCGGTTCGAGACAAGCAGCGCCTCTTCGATCTGTTTTCTGGCACTGATATCCTGCACGGTTCCCCATACGGTGACAACCTTGCCTTTATTTGTGATCGCCTCTCCCTGGACACGGAGATATTTCTGTGTGCCATCAGGTAGGATTACACGGTGCTCAAGATCATAGGGAGTGCCGGTTGTCTGCACCGCCTGCATCGCCGCAAGGAACACTGGCTGATCATCCGGATGCCACCAACGGCTGAGTTCCTCAAACGAGAGTTCACGTCTCCCGAGATCGATCCCGAAGATACGGTAGGTCTCTTTCGTCCAGGCGACATTTCCTGTTGCCAGATCAAAGATCCAGGATCCAATCGTTGCCTGGTGTTGGGCTTTTTCAAGATGAGCTTCACTCTGTCGCAAACTCTGCTCCTGGACTGCGAGTTCCTCCATGTTCTGCCTGAGCTCTTCTTCTGTCGCAGTCAGTTGTTCATACGAAGCATAGAGCTCTTCGTTCTTTGTCCGGAGTTCATCTTCTATCTGCTTCCTGTCGGTGATATCCAACAGGGAACCAACACTGCGGTCTGAACCCGGAATCATGTCTATGGTGAAGAAGATCGTGCGGAGAGTGCCGGACCGGGTAATGAGCCGGAATTCGTATTGTTTCTGTGCCGCTTTTTGGTTTTCCCTTCGTAGCCGGTGCTGGTATTGCATCATCGCAAGGTCGTCCGGTGCTACAAAATCCATCCAGGATTTTTTCCCTTCAATCTCCTGCTTGGTATATCCGGTCAGATGTGCAAATTCTTCGTTGACAAGATGTATGATCGCATCATTCTCAATGAGGAGCATCGCAGTTCCGGTATTCTCAAAGACGGTCCTGTACCGCTCTTCGCTCTCGTGCAGGATCTTCTCCTTCTCTTTTAGTTCCGCGTAATTCTTGCGCAGCGCAATCTCATTCGTTGCGATCTGCTGGTAGGATGCGGAGAGTTCATCGTTTTTTAGTTTTAACGCATCTTCGGCGAGTCTCTGGACGGTAATGTCCCTGCCGACCGACTGGTATTCGATCAACATGCCGTGATGGTCAAAGATTGCACGGTCATTCCACCGCAGCCAGCAACAGGATCCATCCGCCATGATGATCCGGTGCGTGATCGTGTTTGTGGGAGTCTCATGCGATAGAGCGGCAAAACGCCCCCGGAGGATCGGTTGATCCTGCTCCGGGATATGCGGGTTGAATTTTTTCCCAATCAGGTCCTGTTTACGGATGTTGAAATACCGGCAATAGGCTTCATTCACAAAGACATGGGTACCATCCGGCAGGAACCGGTCGATGAGTTCCGTCTGATCCTCGACAACATTCCGGTACCGCTCTTCGCTTGCCAGCAGTTCCTGCTGCCTTTTTATTAGTTCATCATAATTTTCCCGTAACTCTTCCTCGTTGGCGGTGATCTGCTCATAGGCAGTTTGAAGTTCCTGTTCTGCCTGTTTCCTTGTAGTGATATCCCGGATGGATTCGATGGCACCGATAATCTGACCTTTCGCATCGTACAGTGGGGAGGCGATAAACCAGAGGTACGCACCCCGACCGGCATACAAGCGCGAGAGGAACAACTGGGAGATGAGTTTGTTGTCCTGCCGGGTGAGTACCGGATATTTTATTGTCAGGTCCTCATTGGGTCGGATGACAAAATCGAGGAGCAGTGCTCGACGTTCGCCATAAAATGGCAGCGCATATTCAAAATCCCCTTTTCCGATGATCGCTTCCCGTGTTACTCCGGTCATCTCTTCCATCGCCCTGTTCCACGCGATCACGGTACCCGAGAGATCGATTGCAAATGTGGCATCGGGCAGGAAATTGATGATATCGCTCTGGCGCTGTTCCGAATCTTTCACCGCACGGATCGCACGGTGACGTTCGACTGCCATCTTGATCTTGTGCTCAAGTTCGATGAACTGGGATTCAGGATTTCCACCTTTCTGGATATAAAAATCCGCGCCATTGTTGATCGCTTCGATGACTATCTCTTCACGCCCTTTTCCCGTGAAGAGGATGAACGGGATATCCCCGAACCGGGCGCGGACCTGTTTTAAAAATACGATGCCATCCATTTTAGGCATCTGGTAATCGGATATGATCGCGTCGCAGGAATGTATGTTCCCGGATTCCAGCATGTCCTGTGCAGAGGTTGCTGTATCGATGGAGAGATCGCCTGAGAGTTCCAGATATATCTTTCCCAGTCTGAGAAAGTCTGGTTCGTCATCGACATAAAGAACATGATACACGTGCTGCACCTGATAATACCATGATATTGACCCAAAATAGATATAAAATACGTGGTCTTTTGTGGTTTCTGGACTGGCAATTGCAAAATAAATCCCGTAACTTCATGTTTCACGAAAACACGGGCGGGAAATTTTTATCTATGCGATACCACCCTTGTCGGTACCACATCCATTTTTACGCGTCTCTTTTAGTATTCTCCATCGCATTGTAAACCCGATCAGGGGATGATGCGGTGGGAAACCCACGCTCGCATACCTTATCGGGTCAGATCTCAGAAGATCGATTACTTATAAAAATGAAGAAGTATCAGCATTCATACAGGTACCTGCCGTGAAAAAAATCCTAATTTTGATCGTGGAAGATGACTTTATCGTTGCGAAAGTCATAGAAAACAGCCTTATCAGCCTGGGGTATGCGATCGCAGGACTTGTGGCAACCGGTGAGGAAGCGATCGCAAAAGCCAAGAGCGAACGACCCGATCTTGTTCTCATGGATATCCGGCTCCAGGGAAAGATGGATGGGATCAAAGCCTCTGAAACGATCCATACCACACTCAACATTCCGGTCATATTTCTCACCGCGTTCTCCGACCAGAAAACATTTGATCGGGCACTTGCCACCGCACCGTATGGCTATATCATCAAGCCGTTCTCCGCAAATACGCTCTCGACTACCATCCGGGTCGCGCTCGAGAAGAAACATGCCGACCAGAAAAAGGACGAGCGGAACTTCTGGCTTGACAGCACGATTAGTTCACTTCCGGAAGGGATCATCACCATCAACGGTGAGGGAGATGTCCTGTTGGTGAACCAGGCAGCCGAACGCATGACCGGCTGGCAGAACAAGGAGGCATATGAGCAACCGCTCGAACAGGTTCTCACCTTTGTGGATCCCATCACAAATGAACCGTTCCACTATAATGTCACACCCATTTTAGGAGAAGGGATCATCGGAACCATCCCCGTCAACTCATGTGTTCTTTCAAAAGATCTGACCCATCACCAGCTGGACGATACGCTCGCGATTCCCCTGCGGGACGGCACAGGAGAGATCAGTGGAGTCGCGATTGTCCTCTACCCCCACACAACCTCTCCCACATGGCAGAGGGCGCAGGAACCTGACCGGTCTGACGCACAGACACGGGAAGTCAGTATTACGTTTGAGACCGGCAGAAAACAGGTTTTAGAACCTGCCACGGCTCCTACCGATGCAACCGGGTGGTACGATCACGGAAATTACCTGCTCTTCCAGCGCCAGTATGACGAAGCGATCAGTGCATACTCGAATGCCATTGCGATGAATCCTTTGAATTTCCCCTCCTGGTACGGAAAAGGAACCGCGCTTGCCAAACTGAACCGGATTGACGAAGCGCTGGATACTTATGAGCATGCGCTCCAGATCCATCCACGAAATTCCCGGATCCTGAATGCGAAAGGGGTGTTATTAAAAAGGATCGGCAAGGAAGCTGAAGCCGACCGGTGTTTTGAGCTGGCTCGCCTCTATTCGGC
>JAQTSH010000355.1 GCA_028711405.1 Methanoregula sp. | reverse complement strand
TCACCGGGAAGAAGACATCGATGATCCCGACGATCATCACGAGAACCAGCCGGTCCGCCCGCCCCAGAATCCCGCCATAGTACCTGCCCACCCCCACAGCCTGAGCCTGTGTTCCGAGATACGACGCCATCAGCACACCGGTCAGCGCGAGCACCCCGATCTGCCAGGGCACAAGCCCGCCCGCGAAGATCCCGGTGATAATAAAGATGTCCGCGTACCTGTCGACCGCATGGTCTAAAAAATCCCCCCGCAGGCTCTGGACCTTCATCTCGCGGGCAACAGCCCCATCCATCGCGTCAAAGAAGGCGTTACAGGCGACCGCAACAACCGCCCAGAGTTCCATCCGGAAATAGAAGAGAACTCCCGCCACCGCTGACGCGAAGAATGCAGCAATGGTGAGCATATTCGGGGAGATCCGGCACCGCAGGGCAACCGAAACAACCGGATCGAAAAAGACCTTCACATGCGGGCGAAACTGGTCAAGGGTCATCACTTCACCTCAAGATACCCAGACCAGTCAATCTGCCCGAACGAAGCCGGGATCTCCCCTTTCACGAACTGCTCGATCTGGTCAGCGCACCACCCCGGATCCCGGCTTGTCGTGTCCAGTTCAAGGATGTGCAGGGGATCGTATTCATCGACCGTCTCACATAGGATACAATCGAGCGCCTCGGCTTCAACATTCTCCCGGATTTTCCCTTTGCTGTAAGCCCGTCGTTTCAGCCGTTTTCTCAGCTCGTCGGGACGGCACCGGAGGACAACAATCCGGTCGCAGGGGATCACATGGGCAAAATGCCCCTCGATAAATCCATCGACAGGCACAAACTCGTCCGCCATCCGGTCGACATCGATCACCCTTGCATCCCGATCCTCATCCTCACTGTCCAGGTATTGATCCGCGAGATCATTTAAGCGAACCACCCGGTACCCACGGCGTTCGAGCTCATCAGCAATAGCCGACTTTCCCGTACCCGGCGTCCCGGTGAGTCCGCACATCATAACGAATTTATCTCCTGAACGAACAACTCGTTCTCCCAGTCATCTCCGACACTCACACGGATATAATGATCGGGAAGCCCGGAGAAACTCCGGCACGACCGTACGATCACGCCCCGGCGGGCAAGCAGCTCCACCATCTCGTCCCCGGTTCGCGGTGCGACATCGACCATGACAAAGTTTGCATCCGATGGCAGTACCGGGTACTTCACTTCGTCAGTATACCGCTTCCGCCACCGCTTCACCTGCGAAACAAACCCGGCGACCCGCCCGGTATCCGCAAGCGCAGCTGCTGCCGCCGCACACGAGACCGAGTTCACCGTAAACGGCGTCCCCGCCCGCAGGTAAAACGGTTGCAGCCACGCCGGCACGAACGCATACCCGATGCGGAGCCCGGCAAGCGCATACACCTTCGAGAATGTCCTGCCGATCACCAGATTCTCATATTTTTTCGTGAGCGGGAGATAGTCTGTCTCCGAGAACTCAACATAGGCATTGTCCAGGAAGAGGATCCCCTCGATGCCTTCCAGCACCTGAATTACATCTTCGATGGGGGTTGCGTTGCCCGTGGGGTTGTTCGGCGAACAAAGCACCGTGCACTTCGCGGTGCGGGCAGCTCGCACCAGTGCATCGGGATCAACCGAGAAGTCGTCCCTCCGGGGCACCGTGACGACCCCCGCGCCCTGCGCAAGTGCTGCCAGCCGGTAAAACGAGAAGGTGGGCGTCGAGATCGCCACCGTCTCACCGGGCTCAACAAGCGTCCGTAGGAGCGTCTCGATCACGCCATCCATGCCGACACCAGTGACGAACGGGTACTTCCCGTACCGGGTTTCGAGAGCTGAGGTCAGGAGCCCGACCCGTTCATCCGGGTACCGGTTCACCTGGTGCAACGCCGCTTCCGCCGCCGCGATCACCGCAGGTGACGGGGGTGAAGGGTTCTCGTTGCTCGCCAGCCGGGCGACACGTTCGATACCGTACTCACGCGCAATATCCGTGGCTTTCTTTGCGAACTGGTAGCCGCCCTGTTTATAGCATGACCTTACCAAGCGCTCCATCAATCACCCCGATCACCCGGTCGATCTCGGCATCCGTGATGACGAGCGGCGGCACAAGCCTGAGGTTCCCGTCCGCTGCACAGTTGACAAGGACGCCCGCCTCTGCGCATTCCTTCTGGATGTCGGGACACTTATCACCGACGGTGATCCCGATCATCAACCCCCGCACGCGGGGCTGGTAGCGTGCCAGTCCTTTCCGGAACCGTTCCCCCTTCCGGGCGATATCCGGCAGGACCTTCTCGATCACGCCAATCGTCGCAAGCGACGCAGCGCAGGCGAGCGGTCCCCCGGCGAACGTGCTCCCGTGCTCGCTCTTATGAAACTCCAACCCCTCCCGTGCGACAAGCGCACCCATGGGAAACCCGCTCGCGATCCCTTTAGCGAGCGTGACCATGTCGGGCACGGCTTTTGTGTGCTGGATCGCGAGCCATTTTCCGGTCCTAGCCATGCCCGTCTGGACTTCATCGACGATCATGAGTGCGCCGGTCGCATCGCAGACCTCGCGGATCCCCTCCATGAAGCTGTTCGGGGGAATGATAACCCCTGCTTCACCCTGGATCGGCTCAACGATGACGGCGGCTGTCTCACGGTCAACTGCCCGTTTCACACCTTCGAGATCCCCGTACTCAATAAATGTACAGGCGAGCCCCAGCGGTTCAAACGGTTCCCGGATCGCGGGTTTGTGCGTCCCGGCAAGCGACCC
>JAQTSH010000354.1 GCA_028711405.1 Methanoregula sp. | reverse complement strand
AATAATGAGGATTTTGCCATTGCTCATATTTTTTCACCAAAAAATGTTTTCCGGGATTTCCCGATCGTTTTCCCGTATCCCCGTCGGGTAATCTGTATACAATTGCCATTTCGTCTTTACCCAGAAATCTCGTGAATTGTTATACTAACGGGATTACCCCTCAATCAAAACACTTCATAATTTTTACTGACCGATTGTTCTCAAAGAAAGAACGAATTTGAATGCTATTAATAAAATCGCAAAGCGATGATGCCTCCTTTATTGCCATGCATTAAAAAAACAAATAAAAAAAGATGAATACTATAATGATAGATCACAGTCTGGTTTAGGTTGAGTGCGATGACAGTATGGACGATATGTTAAAAATTAAAGATCTGTTAAAAAAGGACCAAAGAGGACTGAATATCCGTGAAATCTCAGAAAAATTAAAGATCAACAGGAATTCCGTAGCCAAGCTGCTTGAGATACTTACCGCAAAAGAAGAAGTTGAGATCAGGGTTTACGGAAAATCCAAAGTCTATCACCTGTCACAACAGGTTCCCTTGTCGGACCTCATGAAATTCTCATCGAATTTTATCATCGCTCTCAATCATGATTTACGGATTGTCCAGGCAAATGATGCGTTCCTCCACTATATCAATATCCCTAAAAGCGAGGTCCTCCATACTTGGTTGATGGATATTCCAACGAATCTTTTTAAAAATTCTGAAATACTGCCAGCTGCTGATACCGCAATAAAAGGAAAGGAAAACCATCTTGAAATCTGTGTAAAAACCAATCCGCACGATACCTATTACAAAATTATCTTTACACCAGCCCTTTTTCAAGATCTTTCCCGAGGGGTTATTCTGATTCTGGAAAATATAACGGAAAAAAAGGAGATAGAGAATGCACTCAGGAACAGTGAGGAAAAATACCGCAGGCTTACCGAGCATACCTCCGACATACTCTATTCGCTTGACGCTGAAGGTAACATAACCTATATCGGACCCCAGATTTCACGGTTCGGAAATATACAGGAAAATATCATCTCCAAACCTTTTTGTTCACTTCCAATCTTTCCCCAAGACCGGGAAGAGATTATTTGGAACTTCCGGCAGCATTTTTCTTTTGGGGGGAAGATTACCAATGTTTTCAGGATTGTTGATTCGCAGGGGGGGATAATCTGGTTTGAAAGCAGCAGCATTTCCGAGCGGGATGAAACCGGCGCAGTTACCGGGATATATGGAGTTATCCGGGATATTACTGATCGCAAACGTGCGGAGGTTGCGCTCCACAAGAGTGAAGACCAGATAAAGAAAAAACTTGACGCCATTCTTTCTCCAACCGGAGATATCGGCACTCTGGATCTTACAGATGTCATTGATATCCTGGCGATCCAGTCCCTGATGAATGATTTATTCTCCCTCACACAGATCGGTATTAGAATTATTGATCTTCACGGGAATGTCCTTGTTGCAACGGTTTGGCAGGATATCTGCACCCAGTTCCACCGGGTTCATCCTGGTACCCTTAAAAACTGCCGGGAATGCGGTATTATTCGTTCCGGGGAGACTGCACCGGGCACATTCCGGATATATCAATGTAAAAATCACATGTGGGACATCGTATCACCCATTATTGTGGGGGAAACCCACATGGGGAACCTGTTCCTTGGGCATTTTCTCTATGATGATGACCCTGGGGATTATGAACTCTTCCGTTCCCAGGCACGGCAGTACGGATTTGACGAGAAAGAATACCTTGCCGCACTGGAACGAGTCCCGCGCTGGAACAGGGAAAAAATCGATACGATAATGGCATTTTATACCAAGTTTACCGGGATGATCTCGACAATGAGTCACAACAATATCCAGCTGGCCCGGATGGTGACGGATCGAGATCACCTGCTCAACTCCCTTGCTGAGAGTGAAGCCAGATACAGAACACTCGTAGAGAATATTCCAAAAAAATCTTCATGAAGGACCAGAATTAGCGATCTGTTTCGGTTAAAGAAAAGTTCGCCCAAGACCTTGGGATTCGTCCTGAGGAAATGATGGGCAAAAGGAACACCGACTTTTTCCAGCGGGAATTAGCCGCCAAGTACCACGCGGATGACATCAGGATCATGGAAACCGGGCAGACAGAGAAGTATGAAGAAAAATACCTTCAGGAAGGAAGAGAGACCTGGGTACAGACGATCAAGACCGTGGTAAGAGGCAAGAACGGCGAAGTATCCGGTGTGTGTGGTGTTTTCTGGGATATCACCGAACACAGGAGGGCAGAAATGGCGCTGCGTGAATTAGAAGATAAATTCAGGAACCTGGCTGAAAACTCCCACATCGGCATCAACCGGATACAGGACGGAAAATTTCAATATATCAACGCAAAGCTGGCTGAAATAAGGTTCTATCTAAATTTCAAGTGATTTCATAAATTTTCTGGGCTTGCACTGAGTCCCAAGTGAAAAATTGATTGAACCTGATTGATATACTTTTTATCGTGTTTCTGGATATGTTTAGTTCTTTTGCGACGTTATTGATTGAACCATACCGTTCATACAGTTCAATCATCTGCATGATATCGCTCATTTTGTTCACCTCTTCATCCCTCCCAATCATGGGGGATTTGAGCACGTACGCAAAGTTGCCGAATATGAATATGGGAAATTATGGTATTTTAGGGATATGTGTAATCCGCCATTTGGTGAACACATGTCCCAACCGCCCATCAGGTATAAGCGTTCAAAATGCTATCCCATTATCATGTGTCCGGAACTGCATCAG
>JAQTSH010000353.1 GCA_028711405.1 Methanoregula sp. | reverse complement strand
GTCATCGCCCGGTGCAGGGACCGCACATGCGCCCGGAGTGCCCGGACCGGTCCATCATCAGTCACCGGAAGCACCCGACTGTCATTATACAATGCCTTGAGTGCCGCTGCCAGATCCCCCCCCGACCTTCTCGCTCTCTTTAAAATCGGTAAATGTGCCGGTAAAAATGATGGCAATCGTGAAGATAGCACCGCTGATGAACGCTCCAACCACCGTATTGATGGACACGACATCCAGGTTATAATAATCAATCACCGTCCGTGGCACAAGCAGGATAAGCATGATGAGCACGGCTTTTGCCATCAGCCCCCACTTTTTTTTTAAAAGCCAAATCCATACCACATCATGGGAGCTCATGCCTTTTAGGCAGTTGGATCAGGACAAAACGTCTGCAACCAGCGGTTGCCATGAGACGATCACTTATAATTCCCGACATCCCCATACTATACCACAACTGCGATTTTTGATCATTACAGGATTAGGAAATTATGCTGACTTTTGAAGAACTCCGCGAGTTTGTCGGACAGAACGGACTACAGACATCCCAGGTGGATGAACTCCGGAAGAAATTTGGCGCCAATACGATGACTCCCCCGGTACGGGAACCGCTCTGGAAACAGTACCTCCAGAAATTTGATGACCCGATCATCCGCATCCTGCTACTCGCAGTCGCCATATCCACGGTCGTCTCGGTCATCAAGGGCAGCGGACTCTTGGACACCCTTGGGATCATCGTGGCAGTCTTCCTCGCCACCGGTATTGCATTCTTCAATGAGTACCGGAGCAGCCGGGAGTTCGATGTCTTAAATGCCCACCGTGACGATGTCGCAATCAAGGTAATCCGGGACGGGCATCCCACATCCATCCCCTCCCGTGATATCGTGGTCGGGGACCTGATCCTTTTAGAAGCCGGTGACGCGGTCCCGGCGGACGGGTGGATGATCACCTCGGATGACCTCTGCAACGATGACTCTGCATTCACCGGTGAGACCGAACCCGTCACAAAGCACGCCGGGGATAAGATCCTGAAAGGCACCTACGTGACCGCAGGTAAAGGGCAGACGATTGCCGCAGCAGTAGGCGACTCCGCACAGATGGGCGTGATCGCCGCATCGCTCGGCATCGACCATGCAACCCAGACCCCGCTGGAACAGAAACTGGACGCACTCGCTCACGTGATCAGCAAGTTCGGATATGCGATGGCGATCCTCATCTGCAGCACGCTCATCATCCGGGGATTTATGGTTGGAGAGATCACCGGACTCAACATCGATACCGCAAATAACATCCTCCATTACTTCATGCTCGCGGTCGTGATCGTGGTCGCTGCGGTGCCCGAAGGATTACCAATGAGTGTCGCTTTGTCACTGTCGCTTGCGATGCGGAAGATGACCCGTGCGAACTGTCTCGTCCGCCGGCTCATCGCGTGTGAAACGATCGGGTCCGCGACCACCATCTGCACGGACAAGACCGGTACGCTGACAAAAAACCAGATGGAGGTGGTCGAATCACCGGCGGGAAACCCTGTGCATACCGCAGACCTCCCGCAGACGCCGGGGGAGTGGATCACGCTCAACGCGGCGGTGAATGGCACCGCATATCTTGAAGACCGGGCAGGCAGGATCATCGTCATCGGGAATTCGACCGAAGGGGCGCTCCTGCGCTGGCTTCGCGAGTACAACCTGGATTACCTGCATATCCGCAAGGAGACGCATGTCACCCGGCAATTTCTTTTTGATGGCAACCGGAAACGGATGTCAACCGTCGTTCACATGAACGGGAAGTACTGGCTGCTTGTCAAGGGAGCGCCTGAGATCCTGGCGTCGCTCTGCACAGAGAAGCCCGCTCTTGACGGGGTCAGTGCACTTGCAGCCCGCGCAATGCGGACACTTGCGTTCGCGCATAAAGAGATTATTAACGGCGACGACAGCGAGACCGGTCTTGTCTGGGACGGATTTGTCGGTATACGCGATCATCTCCGGGACAATATTCCGGAATCGGTCGCCACCTGCCAGCGTGCCGGGATTAAAGTCCGGATGGTTACAGGAGACAATCCGGAGACCGCACGGGCGATCGCACAGGAATCCGGGATCCTGCAAGGCGGGACCGTGATCAATGGTGCTGCGTTCCGTGCGCTGTCGGAGGATGAACAGGTGCGTACGGCGCAAACGCTCGATGTGATGGCACGGGCAGAACCGATGGACAAACTCCTTCTCGTCACTGCCCTCCAGAAGACGGGAGCCGTCGTTGCGGTGACGGGCGACGGGACGAACGATGCCCCGGCGCTGAAGCACGCGAATGTCGGACTCGCGATGGGTATCGCCGGGACAGAAGTCGCCCGCGAAGCGAGTGATATCATCCTGTTAGATGATTCATTCGCCTCGATCACGAGCGCAGTCTGGTGGGGCAGATCGCTCTACGAGAATATCCAGCGGTTCATCCTGTTCCAGTTGACGATCAATTTCTGCGCCTGCATCCTCGTCTTTATCGCGCCGCTTCTCGGTTACCCGGAACCGTTCACCATTATCCAGATCCTCTGGATCAATATCATCATGGATACGCTTGCCGCGTTTGCCCTCTGTTCTGAGGCGCCGCACAAGGGACTGATGATCCATCGACCCATATCGCAGGACGCGAAGATCGTCACCCCGTTCATGTGGCTGTCTATCATTGTGACCGGTGCGTTTCTCATCACGTTCGGGATCCTCCAGTTGGGGACTGGCTTTTTGGGCGGCGAAACACCCGCTGAAGTGAGCTCGGTCTTCTTTGC
>JAQTSH010000352.1 GCA_028711405.1 Methanoregula sp. | reverse complement strand
TGGAAAATATTTATATAGTTTTCCTGCATTGTTATAATGCTGTACATCCCTATTATGTGGGTTCGTAGCTCAGTTCGGTAGAGCGCCTGGCTTTTAACCAGGTGGTCGGGGGTTCAAATCCCTCCGGGCCCGTTACCACGATCCAATCGTGGATTTTTTGCGGTGATGCATCTGAGAGGAAATCTGTTCATCTTTAAGGGGGTTTTTCATTGAGCACCAAGTTGAATGTGTTGAAGCACGTAATGGTGCCAGATCATAAAATCATGAGCGAAGAGGAGGTTTCTCTGCTCCTTTCCCGCTACCACATAACAACAGAACAATTACCTAAAATCTATCATGACGATCCTGCAGTCAAAGAGATCGACGCAAAAGTCGATGATGTGATAAGAACCATCCGGACGAGTCACACTGCGGGAAGAGCAGAGGCGTACCGTCTCGTGATCAGGAGACCGAAAAAGTAAGACCGGAGTTGGTCTATCTGATTGACAGAAGTATTTTATCGAGGGCGTATTTTTCACGGGAGCATGTCGCGCGCCACCAGCTTGACTCCTTCAATTATTTCCTAACCCAGAATCTTCAGAAAGTGGTGAACGAACAGAAGATCATCGAGACTGACATCGAGAACCGGGGCAAGAACAATGAACCGGTCTGGGTGGAACTCGGCACAATCGAGGTTAAAAGACCGCTCGTCCGTGAAGCTGACGGTTCGCAGGGAGAGTTATATCCCTGCGAAGCGCGCCTCCGGAACCTCACCTATGCCGCGCCAATCCAACTGGGTCTGACGCTGGTGCATGGCGAGGACCGGCAGGAACCGATCGTAACCACAATCGGGCAGCTGCCCATCATGGTCGGCTCAGTCGCATGCAACCTCTATGGCATGAGTGACGATGAACGCGTCGCGCATGGAGAGGATGCGTTTGATCCGGGCGCATATTTTATCGTCAACGGGACAGAGCGCGTGCTCATGACCCTTGAGGATCTCGCGTCCAACAAGATCATGACCGAGTTCACGGAGCGCTACAGCGAGCGCATCTACGTGGCAAAAGTCTTCTCGCAATTCCGCGGGTACCGCGCGCTTGTCGTTGTGGAGCGGAACAAGAAGAATCTTCTTGAAGTATCGTTCCCGTCAGTTGCCGGTCACCTGAAGTTTGTGGACCTGATGCGTGCGTTAGGGATGACAAACGACCAGGAAGTGGTGAATGCGGTCTCAACCGATGAAGAGATCCTCACGTTCATGATGCAGAACCTCGAAGAGAGCGAATGCGACTCTGTCGATGGCGGCGTCATGTATGTCGGTAAGAAGCTCGCACCCAACCAGACAAAGGACTACCAGCGGAAGCGCGCGGAGTTCGTGCTGGACAACTATCTCCTGCCGCACCTGAACTACGCGCTCCCGGCAACCTTAAAGGAAGGGGATGAGGGATATGCCGAGGCGATCGTCTCAATCCGGCTCGCCAAAGCCCACTTCCTCGGGCGCATGGCGGAAGCCTGTTTCGATCTGGTGCTGAACAAACGCAGGATCGATGACAAGGATCATTACTCGAACAAACGGCTGAAACTTGCCGGTGACCTGATGGAAGATCTCTTCCGTATCTCCTTAAACCGGCTCACGCGGGATATCAAGTACCAGCTGGAACGGGCAAGCATGCGGCACCGCGATCTCTCGATTGCGACTGCGGTGCGCGCTGACGTGCTCACTGAGCGCCTGCTCCACCCGCTTGCCACCGGTAACTGGGTCGGCGGGCGGACGGGTGTCTCGCAGCTCCTGGACCGTATCGATCACATGGCGGTACTCTCCCACCTGCGCCGTGTCATCTCACCACTCTCCCGTTCACAGCCTCACTTCGAGGCGCGTGACCTGCACCCGACCCAGTGGGGTCGGATCTGCCCGAGCGAGACCCCTGAAGGTCCGAATTGTGGACTGGTCAAGAACTTTGCACAGATGGTCGAGATCAGTAAAGGCGTCGATGACGAGGAAGAGATTATGCGTATCCTGCACGGTCTCAATGTCGAATATATCCGGGGGGAGGTCAGATGAAGAAGTCACGGGTGTTCGTTGACGGTGCGTTGATCGGACTGGTTGATGACCCAAAGACCCTTGTCGATCACATACGGACGATGCGCCGGCAGGGGACTGTCGCATCTGAAGTGAATATCTCCTACAAGGAGTACAACGGCGATGTGGTTCTCCTCACTGACCGGGGTCGTGCCCGGCGCCCGCTCATCGTCCTGAAAGCGGGAAAACCGCTCATCAGCGATGAAGATTTAAAGAAGCTCGAGAAGAAGGAGATCGATTTCTCGTTCTTTGTGAAGCGCGGGATGATCGAGTTTGTCGATGCAGAAGAAGAAGAAGATCTCTTCATTGCGATGAACCCGGCTGACATTACTCCTGAACACACGCACATGGAGATTGACCCCTCACTCATTCTGGGTATCGGGGCAGCGCATGTCCCGTTCCCGGAGCACAACGCAAGTCCGCGTGTCACGATGGGTGCAGGGATGGTCAAGCAGGCGCTTGGGTTCGGCGCGGCAAACATGAAACTCCGTCCGGACACCCGGGGTCACCAGCTCCACTACGTGCAGAAACCCCTTACCCATACGCAGACATCAGAACTGATCGGGTCGGATGACCGTCCGGCAGGTCAAAACTTTGTCGTTGCCATCCTTTCGTACGAAGGGTACAATATTGAAGATGCGCTCATCTTCAACAAAGCGTCGATTGAACGGGGACTCGGGCGTTCCCATTTCTACCGGACCTACGAAGGCGAAG
>JAQTSH010000351.1 GCA_028711405.1 Methanoregula sp. | reverse complement strand
GGCACCCCGCAATTCTCGCAGAACTTTGCATCCGCATCAACCGGCGCGCCACATCTCCGGCAGATCGGACGGGACTCGATCTTTGTGCCACAGTTCTCGCAGAATTTATTGTCGGGTTGGAGGGGATTGTCACAGTTCGGGCAGCGAGGTTGTGCAGCGTTGTTTGGCGGTTGTTCGTTCACATTGAAACCTCCGGGCAGAATGAACTGGGATATTTGCACCAATACCGGGAACCATCACATCTCACAATAGAGATGCCCCCCGTTGTCTATAATTGTTGTGATAAAAACCCATTAAAGCGTGCCGTCTTTATCCGAAAACGAGTGGTGTGCCATCTTGTGTCATCAGCGCTGATGAGCCGAACAATACACAAACGTTTGATGATGGTCACTGTCGGTTTCCTGGAAAAAATTTTATGTTGTGCAACCACAAAGCCTATTGTTTCCTGCACCAACTATCAGTATATGCAGTCCTTTTCGATGAGATCTGACCACAGCAGGTTGAGACTTTTCAGTTTTATCGCAGGCATACTCATCCTTCTTTTCCCTGCTGTGGCTCTGGCATCCACACCGCCCGTGCAACCGTCATTGGCATTTGACATTTCAAACCCGTCACCTGCGCCGGGTGCATCGACGATGCTCACGATTACCTGGACCGGATACCCGACATACAACACCGCACCGGAACAGATCCTTGTCGAGATCTTCTCTCAGCCGGATGGCACACGCCTCGGCATCCTCCCTGTCCCGCTTGCGAAGATCATGCCCGACCCGGCAAACGAGCGCATCTATGAGGCGACAATCACGGGCGTCACACTTCCTGCGGGAACCTACAAGCTGATTGCGACAGATCCCCTGTCCGGCGCAACCAGCCAGAACGCCCTCACGATCTCGCCGCATCCGGATAGTTCCGGTAACCTGTTGAGGCAGTTCGAATCCGAACAACAGTTCGTACTTGGCACCGGTGTCTTTACCATCATCCTTTTGTATCTCCTTGTAATTTTTGTAAAACCCCGTGCAGCAGATTAAATTTTAAAGGATTACCATTCAAAATTTCCCGGAAAATTTTTTTTGTAAAAACCAATCCAATGTGCGAACCGGCACACCCCATTCCTTCGTTCCGGTAAGGGAAAATGACATTTAGTACAAGGACGAATGATCTGAAGAATGGGGCTCGAATTCAAGAACAAGGTACTGATCATCGGATACGGTGCGGTCTCCAAATGTACGCTCCCTATCCTGCTCAGGCATGTCACGATACCGCTTGAGAACATCACGATCATCGATTTTAAAAATAAATCCCCTGATCTCAAAGCCTGGACACCACGGGGACTCCAATTCGTCAAATGCAAGGTGACGCCGGAGAACCTCACCCGGATCCTTGGTGAGTATCTCCCGGAAGGATCACTCCTTATTGATCTCGCGTGGAACATCGACTGCTGCGAGATCGTCCAGTGGTGCCATGACCATAACGTCATGTACGTGAACACCTCGGTCGAAGCCTGGGATCCGGATGCGGATACATTCACCGCCAGCCCGTACGAAAAGACCCTCTATTACCGGCAGATGAAACTCCACGAGCTCACAAAAGACCTGGACAATGCCGCGACCTGTGTAGTTGACCATGGCGCAAACCCGGGTCTCATATCGCACTTTGCCCGCCAGGGACTCTGCGATATCGCACGCCAGATGATCGCGGATGGAATTGCGGCGGACCCGGTGCACATCGAGCAACTGATAAAAGAACAGAAATTTGGCGAACTTGCGATGGCAACCGGTGTCAAGGTTATTCACTGCTCGGAACGGGACACGCAGATTACACGATCCCCAAAGAAAGTGGATGAATTTGTCGGCACCTGGTGTATTGAAGGGTTGAAGGAGGAAGGAATCGCTCCTGCCGAGATCGGATGGGGCACGCATGAAAAAGAGCTTCCCGTCCTCGCGCAGATTCCCCCGGCTGGACCAAAGAACGAGATCGTGCTCGCCCGGATGGGTATCAATACCTGGGTGCGCTCCTGGATTCCTGATGAGGAGATTGTTGGCATGGTTATCCGGCACGGTGAAGCCTATGGCATATCCGATCGCTGGACGGTCTGGAAGGACGGGAACGCGATCTACCGCCCGACCGTACACTACGCGTACATGCCCTGCGATGCGACCATCGCGTCGCTTCACGAGCTGCGCGGCAGGAATTACGTGCTGCAATCCAAGTTGAGAATTTTAAACGACCGGGAGATTATCTCCGGCGCTGATATCATCGGGGCGTTACTCATGGGACACCCGTACAAATCCTGGTGGACGGGAAGTATTCTTCCGATTGAAGAGGCAAAGACGCTTGCCCCCGGTCAGAATGCTACCACGGTTCAGGTGGCATTGGGTGTCGTGACTGCGATCATGTGGATGATCGAGAACCCGAAGAAGGGGTTCTGCCTTCCGGATGATCTGCCGCATGAGTACGTTCTCTCCATTGCAAAGCCATATCTTGGCACATTCTGGTCCGGTCCGGCTGACTGGACCCCGCTGAAGAACAGGGCGGTCTATTTCAAGGAGAACCCGGAGAACAACTACGACCGGGAAGATGTATGGCAATTCAAAAACTTCTTATTCGTGCAATGATTCAATCATGTACTGACTGGTGGGGGCAGGGATCGTGAAAAAGAATAGTGTACAGGATCGGGTAGAGAAAGTTCATCACATCAAGGAGACCCGAAAGACATCGTTGCAGAAACTTGCGCATGAACACGGGACTCCAATCTTCGTGATCGATCATGAGAAGATCCG
>JAQTSH010000037.1 GCA_028711405.1 Methanoregula sp. | reverse complement strand
AAGAAGGCGATCCGGGAGATGTTCTCCGATGAACGGAACGTAAAAGCTGCGGAAGCCACGTATAAGGAGATGAGTCTATGACAAGCGCAGCACAACGCGACCGGCTCGCGATCAGCCGTCCGACCGAGGGCGCAACCGGGCAGACGGGGTCGTGGCGGGTGTTCAAGCCCGTGGTCGACAAGGAGAAGTGCAACGAGTGCGGGCTCTGTGCGATGTACTGCCCGGACAACGCGATCGATGAGGATCTCGCGGTCGATCTCCGGTTCTGCAAGGGTTGCGGGATCTGTGCGAACGAGTGCCCGAAGAAAGCGATCGCGATGGTCAGGGAAGAGAAGTAGGCACTCCTCCCTTTTCCAGCACCGGTCTTCGTGCGATACTTTTTTTAGAAGGCTATGATTATTCCTACTAGGTGGTAGGAATGCCAAGAGTACGACAACTTGGAGAGAAAGGGCAGATTGTGATCCCAAAAGACATCCGGGATTACTTTGGCTTAAAGAAAGGATCGTCCATCTCCATCGAACTGGATCAGGAGAAGATCATCATGATGCCCAAAAAGGATGATGACTTCATGAACAAATGGAATAACATTGTTAAAAAAAAATTATCGAAAAAAATAGATATCAAACGCCAGATAGAGGAGGAAATTGAGGAGAGGCATCGGATATGATATACATAGATTCAAACATTTTCATTTATTCTCTCCTTTATGACAACACGGTTCCAAATGCTGACAAAGCAAGAAAAATATTATCAGATATTCATTATGGCACTCTCAAAGCAGTGACGTGTTGTTTGACATGGGATGAGATTGTTCATGTCATAAAAAGGAATGCAGGATCAAATAATGCCTTTTATGCTGGAAAATACTTTCTGGAATTCCCAAACCTGAAAATATTACCCGTAGATCCTGATACGATCGAATCTGCACAGGCACTCGTAGAACAATACAATATCCAGCCACGAGATGCTATACATGCTGTATCGGCACTTCAGAGGGGGATATCAGACTTTCTTACAGATGATCAGGACTTTGAGAAAATCCAGGAATTGAACAGAATCTCCTTTGATGATTGGGAAGAATCACGAAGGATGTAATTCCTTCATTCAGGTTGGGTCACAACTGGAAAATTTCATAGTTGCTTATAAACTCCAGAAGAAAATATCCACAATTTGAGGTTATTTTAGTGCATTCGTGAGGTTATGACCCAGCCTGCATTGTTCTCTTCACCGGTTAATCATTCCCTCTACATCATGCACACATGATTTACTTTCACGGTCTTGTCAGATACCATTCGCAACCTTTTTAATCCCGCACTTGTACATCAGGCATAAGGATGAGAGCATGAACCGGTTGTATTTCGGGGATACACGGGATCTTTTCAGGTTTGACCTCGTGCGGCACATAATAAAATCACTGCATGAGATTGCGGGATTCACCTTCATACCGATGCTGACTGAACCGGGCGCGCGCACCGGGCGGGGGCACACCCACAAAGACCTGGCTAAAGCGCTGGAGACCGGAAAAGCCGGGAGCCAGAACCGGGATCTGGTGAGCTGCATGAAACGCCTGCAGGAGATCGAGAGCAGTCTCGAATATTTCACTGGCATCCGGACCTATTTCGAGAACGAGCAGATCCCGGCAGAGATCTATGCACGGAACCGGTTCTCGCACGAAACCCGCAACCAGTATTTCGAGAACATTGCCGGGACGTTACCGGTGCATTCTCTCATCTGTGTCGATCCCGACACCGGACTGGAGGAGAGCACCCCGGATGATCAGCACCTGCTCTTCACAGAAGTCAAAAAGATCCACGCACACATGGATACCGGATCGGTTCTGATGATCTCCCAGCACCTGCCCCGTGCAAAACAACGGGAATTGATCCGGAACCGGTGCCGGGAGCTTGCCACCCTTACGGGCTCCCGTCCGGCTGCGATCACAGACCACGAGATCGTCTTTTTTTTCCTTGCAAAAAATCCGAAATTGCAGGAACGCCTGTTTGATAGTATTGAGAGTTACGCGAACAGTTACCCGGATCTCAGATCGTACCCGTATCCATCACGCTGACCCGGTTTTTCAGCTTACGACGTAAGCACCTGCCCGGACCGGTTGCTCACCGCACAGCGTCACTGCACCTTGAGTTCGTCCTTTGCCATGTACTCGAGATCGAACTTGTAGAAATGCGTGAACCCGCAGTTCCGGCACCGGACCGTGAAGTGCCGGCACCCGATCGTGAGATCATGCGGACCGGTGACTGAGCAGTGCCGGCATTCTGCCGGTTCAACAAGTTGCCAGACATCATAACATCCAATCTTCGTGAATGTCCCCGGTGTCGTCACGTCCTCAATCCGGGGGACGAACACCCGTGTCGCCCCGCAGTTGTCGCACGCTACTTCCGCTTTGTAGGGCACTGCTTTTATGATCTGGTCTGCGATCTTCTTGCAGTGGTAACAATCGATGCGGTATTTCGTGTAGATGAACCGGTCACTCATACGAGGTAGTGTCTCACGTGCTGGTTCATTAACCTGTTGCTGACCGCCACAAACCCCGCGAGACCGGGAGGAGTTATGTAAATCTATTTAATTACAGAACATTCACCCTTTACACACTATGAAATGGTTTATTGGTTTTTTTGTATTGCTCATTGCCCTTGTGGCAATCAGCGGCTGCACACAAACGGCACAGACAACTACCCCCGCGACGACCGTCCCGACTACCGTCCAGACAACTGAACCGGTCACCGTTGCCACGCCGGTCCCGACGACGGAAGTAACAACGGTTGCCACCACGGTTGCCCAGACCACGGCGACAGCAGTCACCACCAAAATACCTGTCACCACGCAGACAACGGTTGCCAGCGTGACCCAGAACGCGACGGCAACCCCGGTAAAGACGGTCACCCCTGCCACCGGGGTTTCGATCATCCATATCACGAGCACCGGATTTACTCCTCAGACAGATATCATCCTCAAGGGAACCGGTATCTCCTGGATCAATGATGATACCGTTTCCCACTCGATAAAATCTATCGGGAAATATGAGGGGAAGTTTAACCAGGAGGATATCATCCCGACCGCACAGTTCGCGTATGACTTCGGCAATGACGGCACCTACGACTATGTGTTGGACAACAACCCGAAGCTCAACGGCACGATCATCGTCAAATCATAATTCTGACAGATCAATACGCACCCTTTTTTTTGGATTTCCCCGAACGTGACGTTCTGGTTTTTTCGTGACCGATCCATCCAGCCCAAGTGACG
Source organism: Methanoregula sp. (assembly GCA_028711405.1). GTDB lineage: Archaea > Halobacteriota > Methanomicrobia > Methanomicrobiales > Methanospirillaceae > Methanoregula. The sequence continues at coordinate 7,721 of JAQTSH010000037.1, read as the reverse complement.
CCCAGGGTGTCCGGTCTTTCACCCGGTTTCCGGTCGTTATATCGGACGTCAACTGACGGGAACGTTAAAATTCCCGGACACGAAAACCATGCCAGCCGGATAGTCAGGGGATCAGGCAACCTGTCAAGCAACGGAACGAAAAAAAGAGAGCCATAAGGAACGATGCGATCCAGCCAGCGCCTGTCAATCCAAAAAGATCCGGTACAGGGGCGAGTCCCGTTTCAGTTCCGCCCGTCGTTTTTGGCAATCCGGCATCACCGTGCACAAGGTACTCCAGAACCGTGGTGAATGATCCATCACGAGCCGGTGGCAGACCTCATGGGCGACCACGTAATCGAACAGCCGGGGCGGCAGCAGGCAGAGCTCGGATGCGAACGTGATCATCCCCCGCGTCGAACAATACCCCCACTTCCCCTTGTTCAACCGGACGTCCACCTGCGGAGCACGGACGCCAAACGCCGCTGCAAACTGGATCACCTTGGGGACAGAAACACGCAATGTCTGGCTCTTCACCAGGCTCTCTACGCATTTTCTGATGAAACCCTGTTCCATCGCAGGGATCACATCCGGGGGGATGTTGATGACAATATTTGATCCGTTCAGGACAACGGACACATCCGCTTTGTTCCGGGTGATCCGGACCGTGAGCGTGCCGCCTAAATACGGGTACGTCTCCCCATCGCAGAATTTCCGCCTGACCGCAACCTGCCGTTTGGTCGTGGTCACCTGTGCGTGGATCCAGTCTGCCTTACCCAGGATATAGTTATGAATCTCTGTGCGGTTCACGGTGACCGGTGCGACAACTGCCACAGACCGGTCGGGTTTCACCTTGATCGTCACCCGGCTCACACTGGACTTAAACTGGACGGAAAAATCGATGGTCGTCCCATTGTAGGTAAGCGAATCATTATAACCATCTGCCGAAGCGGTCGGACATTCCGGCATTTTGTCCCCCATCAGGTGCTGCCGGATCCAGTCCTTGTTCCGTTCCACCATCTCAGTTACGGATTCGACAGTTGCATCCCAGGGTGCCCGGACCTCCATCTGCCCGTTCAGGTTCAGGTAAATGGACAACTTCTTTCGCGAGCCACGGTACACTACTGTGTAGGGGATCACCCGGTCATCGATCGTGACCGACAATTTTGCAGGTGAATTCTTCTTCGCGAAGAAAATACGCTGGGTATGCTCGATCCATGCTGCGTTTTCGAGAACAAAGTCACGGACTTCAGCCGGATCATAGTCCGATGGGGCGGTTACACAAACAGCCCCATCCGGGTACACATACACCGAGAGCTTTCTATAGCGGGGCGAGGGGTCAATGGTATAGGCAGGGATGATCATGAAGAATACTCAACTTCCCGTGTAGGCGAATCGTGGTTCGCGGTTCATGGTACATCTCATCGGAACCCAAAAAAACACTTTCGATATGTTCCTGGCAGGGTATGACCCGAACTACAGAGTGCCAGGACGTGAACAGGCAGGGTATCTGCAAACGTGATAGTCTGGCGGATCTCCATTTCTACGAGTGGTGAGGCAAACCTCACGACAGTATCACACGGGGCATTTACTAATCGGAATACACAGTAACCTATCCGGGTTTCAAACTTCACACAATGAAAAACGGAAATCGGATTGCCGGTTTCCCTGAAAAAAATATTGGGATGTGATGGGGTTAGTAGTCGCCCATGCCCGGAGGCATGCCGCCCATTCCACCCATACTGCCCATGCCACCGGGGGGCATACCGCCTTCGGGTGATGGGCTCTTTGAGGAGGCAATGACATCGTCAATGCGCAGGATCATGATCGCTGCCTCGGCAGCGGAGGAGATTGCCTGAGTCTTGACGCGGAGTGGCTCAAAGACACCGGCTGCCTTCATATCAGCTGCCTTACCTTCGTAGACGTTCAGACCGAACGTCTTCTTGCCCTTCTCGTGCGCTGCACGGATCTCAACGAGCATGTCGATGGGGTCAAGTCCTGCATTCTCGGCAAGGGTCCGGGGGATAACCTCAAGTGCTGATGCAAATGCTTCGATAGCGAGCTGTGCCCTGCCACCGACGCTTGCTGCGTACTCGCGGAGACGGAGCGAGAGCTCGGTCTCGGGCGCACCGCCGCCGACGACAATCTTCTTGTCCTCGACAACGACCGCAACGACGCGGAGTGCATCGTTGATTGCGCGTTCGAGTTCATCAACCACGTGCTCGGTTCCGCCACGGACAATGATCGAGACTGCCTTGGGGTTCTTGCACTGCTCGACAAAGGTCATCTCTTCTCCGGAGACCTTGCGCTCTTCGACGAGTCCTGCCTTTCCGAGCTCTTCCTTTGTGATCGCATCGATCGAGGAGACGAGGCTTGCACCGGTTGCACGGGCGAGCTTCTCCATGTCGCTCTTCTTGACACGGCGGGTGGCAAAGATGCCAGCCTTCGAGAGGTAGTGCTGGGCAATGTCGTCAATGCCTTTCTGGCAGAAGAGGACAGTTGCGCCGCTTGCGACAATCTTGTCAACGATGCTCCTGACCATGCGCTCCTCTTCGTCGAGGAATGCCTGTAACTGGTCGGGGTGGGTGATGTTGATCTCTGCATCGACTTCGGTCTTCTTGAACTCGACTGCTGCATTCAGGAGCAGGATCTTCGCGTTCGTGACCTTCTTGGGCATCGACGGGTGGACTCTTTCCTTGTCGATGAGTACGCCTTCCACGATCTCTGAGTCGTCGATGGAGCCACCGGTCTTCTTCTCGACCTTGATGTTGTCGGTGTTGACCGTGCCGTCTTCGTCAGCGACCATGGTCACTGCCTTGACGACGAGGTCACAGAGCTTGTCCTTCGATGCCTCGGCACCCTTGCCGGTCATCGCGGTCTCTGCGATCTTCTTTAACATCGCCTTGTCCGTCGCCTTCACATCGATGGCGATGTCCTTTAAGAACTCCTGCGCCTTCTCAGCTGCCTGCCGGTAACCTGCGGCGATGATGGTCGGGTGGACGTCCTGTTCGAGGAGTCCCTCTGCCTTCTTTAAGAGTTCTCCACCAATGACGACTGCGGTGGTTGTACCGTCGCCGACCTCATCATCCTGGGTCTTTGCGACTTCAACCATCATCTTTGCCGCCGGGTGCTCAATGTCCATTTCTTTCAAAATGGTCACGCCATCGTTTGTGATGACGACATCGCCGATTGTGTCGACGAGCATCTTATCCATTCCCTTGGGGCCGAGTGTGGTCCTGACTGCACTTGCTACTGCAATTGCGGCAGTGATATTCATACCCTGCGCATCGCGACCGCGGGTACGGGTGCTGCCTTCTTTAAGAATAAGGATCTGTTGTCCTCCAAGTTGTTGTGACATAAATTTCACCACTTTTAGCACTAAAAGTGGTTTGTGGTTCTATATATATGTTGGCTAAAACCGCTCACTCTCCGATCATGTCGAGGAGCTCGAAACCGTCCTCGATCCGGTGGAGCCGCTCCTCACCAATGACCAGCGTTTTTCCGATCTTTTTCTGCTTGTGATAGTCGGTGATGATACACATCGCATGCTTCTTTGCAATCTGCGAAATGTTGCCGATCAGCGCTGCGCGTTTGACCACTTTCTGCGCGGGACCATAGCCGGTCAGGATCGTGTGTTTGTTGAACGTGAGGAGTGCCTGGAACGGTGCGCCCCGGAGCGTGTGCAGTTGCATGCCGATCTGTTCCAGAAACTCGATCGGGACACACCGCTCTTTTTTGTCTGACCATTCGTGCCCCTGTTCCGCCGGGGGTTCCGCATGGCTCAAAAGGTCGATGTGCTCGACCACGCCCGTGTCAAAATACTCCTCGATCCGTATCGCCACATCGAGCGTCGTGCCCATCCCGCTCTCGTATTTACTGATCGTGCGCCGCGAAACGCCCAGCACCTGCCCGAGATCCCCAAGTGACATGTTCCGTTTTTCCCGGAGCTCGCGGAGGGCGTCGCCGTTGATATTCACGTACAGCCCGCCGGGCGAGGCATAGACAAGCGGAGGAACCATCTCAACAAAATAATCGTAGAGCGTTGCCGGGCTGATCGCGTAGATGCCATACCGGACATAGACCGCTCCGCGTTCCAGTTCTGCCTCGCGCGCCCGTTCCCCGACGATGAGCGGAACACCGCCAAGGTGGTGGGCGATCACTTCCAGGTCAAATGCCACGTCTTCGCTGACAGAGTCGATATGCGCGACCACTTTTATGACGAGGAGCGTTCCGTTATTCCTCGCGATGAGATCAAAACTGCGTGGGCGTATGCTGAAGCGTTCGGAGACCTCGAACCCGGCAGTTATCATCACGCTGATGACCAGCTGGAGCTGGCGATCCTGGGACATGCAGTTACAAATGGATATAGCCCTCCCCCATATTAATATAGACATGCTTATCGGTATCGATGACACGGATTCGCCCGCCGGGATGTGTACGACCTATCTTGGAGCGGTGCTCGCCCGGCAGCTGATACGGGAACATATGCAGGTGCGGGAAGCCCGACTCGTCCGGCTCAACCCGAACGTGACCTACAAGACCCGGGGGAATGCCGCAATAGCGCTGGATGTCGTGGGGGATACAGACCGGGCGTTCACGATCGCGTGTGAGACCGTTGAGGCACTGGCGGAGTTCTCCTGCGAGAATACGAATCCCGGCGTCGTCGTTGCGGAAGAACAGCTTGACCCCGCGTTTTACATACGGGCGGTGACGGATTTCTGCGAGATTACTGACGCGACGCGCCTCCTTGACGCCGCAGGCGCCCAGTATAAAGGGTACAAAAACCGGCGCGGGCTCATCGGGGCGGCGGCAGCGGTTGCGAGTGTGTTCACCGACCGGACGCACGAGATTCTTGTGTACCGGGACCCGGCACTGTGGGGAACACCCCGTGACGTTGACCGCGACAGTCTCTTTGCGGCGGAAGACGCCACCTTCCCGCACACGTGGGACACGGTTGATGTCGTGAACAATGTCGTGGTCTGCGTCCCCCATACACCGGACCCGGTGCTCTTCGGGATCCGGGGGGAGAGCCCGGCATGGGTGATGCTTGCACGTTCGATGATTGAATCCGAAAAGCCCGATATCGAACAGATTTGGGTGACGAACCAGGGGACGGATGCGCATCTGCGGGATGGCGGGGTCGGGGGTCTGCGGGAAGGGCTCTCGTACCGGGTGCATGGGGTGGTTGCGACTGCCCCGGAGACAGGCACGGGTGGGCATGTTTCGTTCATGATTGAGGAGGGCGACAGTTCTGTGCGGTGCATGGCATATGAGCCTACTAAGAATTTCCGGCAGATTGTCCGCCATCTGGTCCCGGGCGATGACGTGATCGTATGCGGGAGTTTCAAGAAGAGCAGTATCAACCTGGAGAAGATCCGGGTTGTCTCGCTCGCTGCACCGGTTGTTTCCCGTCCGCCGGTCTGTGCTGCGTGCGGCAAGCGAATGACCAGCGATGGCAGGGACAAGGGCTACAAGTGCCGGAAGTGCGGGGCACATGCACGCGACCCGGAGGTGCGGGAGATCGCCCGAAGGCTCGCGGGGGGATGGTATGAAGTGCCGCCAACCGCAAGACGACATCTGGCTAAGCCATTATGCAGGGGCAAACCGGATTATTCAACTTCACAGGTATTGATGATTACACGTGACTGCCTGGTTGACAACAAGATGCGACTGCCCCTCGTTCGTTGAACCGGTATTTTTTGGTAATGAGACATAAACGAATGACAAGTTATTTACGATTGCAGGCATAATCCAGAAATAGATACTAATATACAAAAAAGTGAATGAAAACGTGTATGATCCCAAAGGACAGACATATAGAATGAAAATATCAACGTATTTTCATCGTAACCTCGATGATACGATGACCGTGCAAGCACTGGAGATGAAACAGGACAAAAAAACGGAACCGCCGTTTTTGTGATTATTCTTTCCTGCGGGCGGAGATTGATGACTACAAAAAATTCTCTAAAGGATGAACAGAATGAGACGACAACTGACTTGTACCTTGATCGCGATTTTTGCACTGATACTTCTCTCTCTCAATTGTGTAAGTGCAGCGACTGTTTCTGATAACATACTGTATATCACCAACGCATCCGGCATAACTTCGGGAGAGAATGCCACAGTGCAGATTAATCTTGACAACCGTTTCAACCCACAGGTGGGAAGTATTACCTTTGTGGTACATTACAACGAGACAATCCTCCAGGTGAAATCGGTTGCTGTCACCTTTGGAGGAGTAGTTCCCCAAAACCTGTCCAGTCCGCTCAGGATTGCAATTGCTACTACGAATGGAGTGGCAAATGGCAATGCATGGCTGGCAAATATTACCTTCATGGCGAAAATGAGCGGTTCAGTCTCACAACTGGGACTGATCCTTGAAACGCTCGAAGATGTAGCACTTCCCCCAAAGGATCTTATTTCTGAGACTTCGATACAAAATGGTACTTTTACTACTGTCTTTTCAGTACCTGTAGCAAACTTCAGTGCAACCCCGACAAGCGGCACATTCCCGATTGTCGTCCGGTTCTCCGATGCCTCCGCCGGCTGCGTGACTGCATGGTCATGGGACTTCGGGGACTACAGTGCACCCTCGGCTGAAAAGAATCCTTCCCACACCTATACGAACGCGGGAACCTTCAATGTCTCCCTGATGGTAACCGGTCCGGGTGGGTCCAACCAGATGAAACAGGCGAATTTTGTCACCGTAAACCTGGTCACAGGATCATCACTTCCCCTGATAAACGAGAAGAACGGCACAGTCTCCGGCGACCTGTACTTCGGCAGTTTCCAACCGGTCCCGTTCGTGAACCAGCCGTCAAGCGGCGTCACTGAAAGGAACTTTGATCAGTCGTTCATGCTGCCGAGCTTCACGAACCTCCAATGGGCACGGGTCTACGTCAACATCTACTCCGGCAGCGGATCGGCAGACTGGCAGTCGCGTACCACTACCTCGCTGGACGCCAACGGTGACGGAACATATGAAATGGTTCTCGGTGTCGAGAACATGACAACGGGAACCTCATATTCAACGGACGGCAGGGTCTACTGGATCAATAATCACACGAACCGGGTCTTCTCGGACTACGAGACCTCGTACGATGTCACGAACCTGATCACGTCCACGCAGCCGGCAGTTCACGTGAAGAACGAGAAGATCGGTACCGGAAGCTATGACGGCAGGCTCAAGGCAGTCACGCTCGTCGTCGCATACAACGACGGCGATAGCGACACGGTGAAGTACTGGGTCAATCACGGGCACGACTGGATCAATGCCGGCAGTTCATCGACCCCGTTCGGCACGGCTGGCATACCCGTCGGTTTCACGGACGCGACCTTGAATAACGTCGCGCTCTCCAGCATTGATGGCACATACACTTTCAATGGCGTCTCACAAGCCGGTGCAAACCCGGTCAGTCCGATCAACTACTACGAGAACCATACCTGGTCGGTCACCGGTGCTGTAAACCTGGCTGCCGACAGCGTGTTCCAGTACTCCCTTGGCACAGGAACCTCGTTCAAGACCACACTTGCTACGCTGGCGGTCAGGTACCCGGCACAAGAACTCGCAGACCTGCAGGTCACCACACTCGCATGCAACCCAGGCGCAGGATCTTTCCTCTTCGCCAATGAGCCAAACCTGATCAACGTCACGGTCAAGAACAACGGCACTGCCGCTGCCGGCGAATCTACACTCAGCGTTGATGTTGCCGGTGCAGTGTATTACGCCAATGTCAGCGCTC
>JAQTSH010000350.1 GCA_028711405.1 Methanoregula sp. | reverse complement strand
GTCATGTTGTGCGGGTTCACCGCTTCACCGTTCTTCACTCCCGTTGCGGGAACCGTTTGAAGGAATTTGTCCATCTTCCGGAGTCCCCTGTTTACTGACTGGTAATGCCCGTGAATCAAAAAGCATAGACCGACAAGTGCCGATGTCAAAAGGAGCGTGAGCCAACCCCCTTCCCGGAACTTTTCAAAGAGGGTGATGGCAAGAATCGTGCTGCACAGCACAAGCCCGATGAGATGGATGGGAATGTGCCGTTTCCATTCCTTCTCGGTCGCCCGGTTCCTGAAGAAGAACCGTGACATCCCGAACTCGGAGATTGAAAACGTCAGGAACACGTTGATCGCGTACATCGTCACAAGGAAGGTGATCGATCCGCGCGTGAAGATCATAAGAAAAAGTGCTGCCCCGCCCATCAGGAGGATACCGTTTGTCATCGTGAGCCGTTCAGACAAGAGGGAGAACGAACGGGGGAGCCACGAGTCTATCGCCATGTTCGCCATGACCCGGGGACCGTCGATAAACCCGGTCTGCGCTCCGACCATGAGCAGAGCTCCTTCCGACAAGATAGTGATGAGCGCGAGCACTCCCCCCAGAGGCCAGCCACCAAAAACCTGAGTGGCAAGGACAGCGTTCAGTGTCTGCCCTGGGACCGGGTGGATGTTCCAGAGCAGGTAACACACAAAGAGACATCCGGATATCAGGGCAAGCGAGATCGCCATATATGCCATCGTGCGCTTGCCGGTCTTCACACGGGGCTCTTTCATGATCTGCATGCCGTTTGCGACCGCTTCGATCCCCGTATATGTACCGCCACCCATCGAATACGCCCGCAGGAAGATCGCAATCACGCCAATCAACCCTATCGTGGCAAGATCCGTAGAGAGCCCTGTCTGGATCCCAGCCGCAACCGGGACGATCTGCGGAGCGTGGGCAAAGAGCCCGTAACCGAGTAGAAGGGCATGCATGACGATGAATGCAAGGAAGATGGGGGCGAGTATGATCACGGACTCTTTCACCCCTCTCAGGTTCAAAATAATAAGGATCACGATGAGCAGGCAGGCAAAGAGAATCTTGTATGGTCGGACTGACAGCGGTAAAAATGAGAAGATCGCGTCGGCACACGCGGCAATTGAGACCGTGATGGTCAGCATGTAGTCGATCAAGAGCGAGCCCCCGGAGATCACTCCTGCGCGTTCTCCGATTGTGTGGTTGGCAACGATATACCCGCCGCCCCCGCTGGGGAAATGTTCGATGATGCGGGTGTAGGCATAGGATATGATAAAGACTGTGAGCGCGGTGCCGAGTGCGAGAAAAACAGCAAGGTACGTGTGCTCCCCCAGCGCGACAAATGCTTCGGGAGGACCATACGAAGAGGATGAAACACCGTCCGCGCCCAACCCAATCCACGCGAGAACCGGAATCAGGGCAAGTTTGTGAAAAATACCGGGATCTTCAAGGTTCTTCTTTGCGCCGATAATTGCATGCCGGGTATTTGCAGAGATCTCTTCCCAGTTCCACGAACCCTTTGACACGAGACGTTCACTGTCCTCTCGGAGGAAAGCCCGAACACCAAACAAGACATAATTTGGTTTTTGCCGTGCTCTCGTCCTTTCTGGTATAGCCTATGCACGTAATTGGACTGTACTAAGTACGATATTATATGCTTTCGGGCATGGTCAACCACCACCAGAACGAAGATCATTTCCTGATCCGCACCGGCTGACTGAAAATGTGTTTTTTACAGGATCTTCTCCAGACCCGTGTCCCAAAATTTGCCGCTGTTATAACAAACGCAAAATTTTCTTTGTTATTTCAAATCAACTTTACTTGCTCACTTAACAAGCCAGATTTAGCCTAGAATTGCAAAACCGAGCATTTATCTGGTCTTTATGGTAAACGGTATGATATGAGTATTGTTACTGATGCACAGCGCGGCATCGTCACGGACGAGATGAAACAGGTCGCAGCACAAGAAGGGGTCACCGAGGATTTTGTCCGGCGCGGCGTCGCTGAGGGACATATTGTCATCCCGGTCTCACCTTACCGGAACGTGAAGATCTGCGGCATTGGTGAAGGGCTTCGCACAAAAGTGAATGCATCGATCGGGACTTCCACGGACATTGTCGATATTCCCATGGAAATCGAAAAAGCCCGGCAGGCTGAACGCGCCGGAGCAGATACGTTGATGGAACTCTCAACCGGAGGGGACTTTGTTGAGATCCGCAAACAGGTAATTGCAAACACCACACTATCTGTCGGGTGCGTGCCCCTGTACCAGGCATTTATTGAAGCCGCAATAAAAGATGGTGCAGTCGTCAACATGAAGGAAGACGACCTGTTCCGGATCACCGCAGAACAGGCAAAACTCGGTACCAACTTCATGGCAATTCACACTGGCATCAACTGGGAGACCGTAAAGCGCCTCCGTAACCAGGGACGGCATGCCGGGCTCGTCTCACGGGGCGGCGCGTTCATGACCGCATGGATGCTCCACAATGAGAAGGAGAACCCGCTCTATTCAGAATTTGATTATCTCCTTGAGATCATGAAAGAGCACGAAGTCACACTCTCGATGGGCAACGGTATGCGGGCTGGTGCAATTCACGATGCTACCGACCGCGCTGCCGTGCAGGAACTGCTCATCAACGCTGAGCTTGCAGACAAGGCACATGCAGAAGGGGTGCAGGTGATTGTTGAAGGACCGGGACATGTGCCGGTTGACGAGATTGCGGCTAATGTCACTCTCATGAAACGCGTGACGAACAACAAACCATTCTACATGCTCGGACCTATCGT
>JAQTSH010000349.1 GCA_028711405.1 Methanoregula sp. | reverse complement strand
GCTTCAATGAATACAAAAACGCGATCGATGTGCTGATGTTCGGGGACAATCACGGGTGGATCACCACGAAAGGCTGGCTTGAATCCGGTATTGGATTCTATGATGCACCGGTGCAATCCGTGTAAATTTCCAATCAATAATATTCAAGAATCATTTTTATAAAATATTAAATGCTTATGTAACATCATTGGCGACAGGTAAGACAGGACTATGATGCAAACAGGGGATGGCAGGCAACGGGCGTCAGTGCAAATCGGTGCAGTCGTTGATATTGTCCAGAAGGAAGACCAGCGCACGGGACACCTGACACGGGGCATTGTCCAGGCGATCCTGACGAACAGCACATTTCACCCGCACGGGATAAAAGTGCGCCTGGTGGATGGGCGTGTCGGCAGGGTCGCACAGGTGGTCTCGCTAAAAACCGGCAATGAAGAATAGACCGTATGTTTTGTATCAGGTCGATCTGCTTGTCGGGATAAGGCAGAAAATATGATGTATTCGCTTTTTGCAGATGAAGTTCATGGGACTCATGATTTTTACGAGAAGTGACAAACGGGAAAAAATAAAACACTCCCTCGAAAAACTAAGAAGATCTCACTGTTTATAAAAAGGGGACTGGTTGCCGGAAGTGCACCGTCGTTAGTATGCAGATAATTGTGGGACTGACACAGGTCAGTGCATTGATTCCTTGATCGCTTCCCGCACCTTTTCGTCAGTTTCTGTCTCAAGCGCCTGTGCAAGCGCTTCGTTCACGGTGCGCCCGCCAATCGCGGAGAGCGCCCGCACCGCCATCATCCGGACAAACCGGTTCTCGTCCTTTAACAGGATGATCATCGGTGCCAGTGCATCGGTATCCCCGAGCACCCGCAGTCCTTTCGCCGCCATGTACCGCACATGGTCCCGGTTATCCTTCAGTCCCTGGATGAGGGGTTTGACAGCTTTATCATCGGCAATCTTGCCCAGCGCTTCTGCCGCCCGGTACCGGGTCTCCCATTTGGGCTCCTTCATCGCTGCCGCAAGTGGTTCCACGGCTGCCTTTCCAATTGCCGTGAGCGCGAGCATCGCCTGTTCCCGCACTGCCTTGTCAAAGTCTGCAAGCGCTTCGACAAGCGGTTGGATGGCGCGGGGGTTTTTGGTAGTGCCGAGCAGATATGCGGCATATTGGCGGACATTCGGATCTGTGTTGTCCCGCAGGGCATGCACCATGCCCTCCAGTCCCTGCTTCTCCAGGTCTTCAGCACCGTCTGGTCTATTCGGGATGGTTGATTCAGTCATGATGATCTGGTGAAGTATCCGGTGCATTCTTATTTAAGAGCGATCACCACCTGTTCCTGTGCGAGAACAAGGCACACGTTCCCAGTGAGTGACTGATCGCCCTCGTGCAGCTCCTTCCTGTCCCGTCATCTGACAAAGCCGTGACCGATATTCTGCGGTAGGGGGTATCCCTGAACAATTATGCAGGAATATCGGGAGCCGGCTGTAATTGTGGAGTACCAATACATACTATCAACCGCAATCGTGACCGCGTGAGGTACAGGGAAGCACCCGTGCGGATCCGCCAGGCAGCGGGAGAAGAAAATAAGTCGGGAAGGGGATTAACCCGTGAGGGTGAGGGGAAGTCCGGTGTGATCCGTGGTTGTTGCCGGACCGTCTATCCCTGGGTTGATATCACGGGAGTCTGGGCAACACCCGTGTTCGTGTCCACCGAGAGGGTCACTTTACCTGCCTTTGTCGTTGTTGCTCCTTTTGTGAGCTGTTTCCCGTCTTTGTAGATCTCAACAAGAATCTCATGTGCGGAACTATCCAGTTTCCATATGGACGCCTGCACCGTGCCAGTCGCATTCGCAATCTCAATGAGTCGTTCACCTGAGTTTGTGATCTGCTGTGTGGCAGCCGTTGGACCATAGGTACCTTTCCACCCGCCGATATAATCGACATGCAGGTAAGTTCCGGTTGCAGGAATGGTCGCTGTCGTGGATTCTGCAATAACAATCGTGCCACCCGCTGCGAGCGTCGTGCCAGCCGTGGGTATACGGGTGGTGCCGGTTGTTATGGTTGTGGTTGTTGTGGTGGCGGATGGTGCGGACGTCCCGGTACCGGTGCTGAAGTTCGGTTTGATGACGAGGACCACCCCGGCAACGACCACGAGAAGAATGATGACGATCGCGCCGATGGCGATATACTTCCCGATCTTGCGAGGGGGTTTCGCCGGAGATGGTGGCTTAGCGGAGCGCACCGGGTCGGGAACATGTGGGGTCGGGCGCATATTTTTTGGTGAGAAGAGCCGGGGCATGAATCTCCGGGACGGTTTTTCTTTCGGGTGGACTGGGGCGGGAGTTTCCGGCAGTGGTGTCGATGATTCCTGAGGAGGCGCCGAATTGTAAAAGACTGACGTTTCTGTGGGGATGATCACAATCGACGCGGGTTTTGTCGTATCTGATGACGGTGCTCGTGTCGCCACAGAAGCCGGCGGGGGAGTGACATGGTGGGGTTCAGCCGGCACAGCTCGTACGGGATCCCGTGGGATGGGGGTGCGCGTTCGTTCGATGAGGGGTTCGATGGACTGGATCTCACGATCGATGGGGCGCTCGTGTCTGCTAGCAGGGGGATGGATGAGCACTGTTTTCGGGGCTGGTACGGCAACAGTCTCCGGTGTTGGCGAAGGACCCGGTGAGGCAGGGGGTGTTTCGGGCAGGATAATCTTCGAGCCGCATTTGTTGCAGAACTCTGAACCTTCCGGGACCCGGTTGCCACACCGGCTGCAGAATGTTCCGTATGCAAAGACCGGGGGTTCCA
>JAQTSH010000348.1 GCA_028711405.1 Methanoregula sp. | reverse complement strand
AACTGAATCGCATCTGAACACATTGAAAGGACTTTTGGATTCGCATTACGCGACTCCTCGTTAGCTTACCGCATTCTCAGATCATTAACCTGAAGCCCCATTCAGGAATCTTATCCATAGCAGGAATAGGAACACATCACGGAAAATGTGCGTACGAGGGAATGGGAAATCCGATAAAAGAGTTATTCCTTGATCTTCGCGTATTTTTTCCAGACCTGTTCGCGGTACACCGGTCCGCTGTTGTAGGTACAGAACGGGATCAGTTTTCCTTCCGGCGTCGCATAGTGGATGCAACACCGCTGGACACGCTCAAGATCATAGTTGTACCGGTCCATGAAATGCATCGTCCCGATAAAGAGGGCATTCCAGTGGAACTCCCGCAGCGCATCGAAGTTCTGTCCGATGAGCGTCTTTCCGATCAGTTTCCAGAACTCGGTCGTGTTCCCCTGCTCACCTTTCTTGAAGGACTCATGGAGACGCCGCACACCCTCCAACAGCGCCTTGTACTTGTTGATCGTGCCGCCTTTCTTTAACGTCTCTGCCATCTGCTCAATCGCTGCAAAGAAACTCTCCACGTCAACCATCCGGTTCACCGGCACCGGTCCGTCCTTGGTGATAAAGACATATGTTGCCGCGCCGCAATGCTGGTGCGCGGTGAACCGGACCTGGGGTCGCCCGGTATAGGCTTCTACCAGATCAGAGAACGGGAGTACGCAGGGCACCGGGTAGAAATCATCCTTCTTCACGATTGCATTCGTCTGCTTCTCGATACACTCCAGCACTTCAGGGATCGTGATACGCGATTTCTCGAGATCCTCATCACTTGCCGCGCCGGTGAATGCCACCGGCTGAAAGTTCACACCACGGATAACCGAGATATGGTCGGCGGCAAACCGTATGATATCACCCAGTTCCTGATCGTTCCTGCCCCGGATCACGGTTGGGACTAGGACCACCCCAAGACCCACCTCCGATAAGTGTTCGAGTGCCTTTGTATGGATGTCGATATACGGGTTGGTCTCTTTTGAAACCCCGTCGAAATGCAGGTACACGGTTGAGAGTCCTGCATCTTTGAGCCGCCGTGCAAGATCGGGATCTTTCGCGATGAGCACACCGTTTGACGCAATCTGCACCTGCGGAAATCCAAGTTCCTTTGCCTTTTTGATGATCTCCACCAGATCATCGCGCATTGTCGGTTCTCCACCGGAAAACTGGACGGCTGGCGCGGGCACGGGTTTCTCGTTCCGGAGCACCTTCATCATCGAGACGATCTCGCCAAACGTCGGTTCATAGACGAATCCGCATGCACGGGCATTGGCAAAACAGAAGTCACAGTTGAGATTGCACCGGTTCGTCAGATCGATGTTCGCGAGGAGCGTCTGGGAATGATGGTTGTTGCACAATCCACAGGACGCCGGGCATGAATCGGGCGAGGCGATATTCTGGGGATTTGACACTCCCGAACCAACGGCATCATATCGCGCAAACCGGTGATACATCACGGGATCTGACCAGTATACATGGCGGAACGTCCCGTGTTCTCCGCACGTCCTTTTGATCCAGACCTTCCCCTCTTCTTCTACGATATCCGCTTCCAGAACGGACTTACATATCGGGCACAGGCTGTGTGTCTTTTTGATAAACATTGATGTCCACCTGAGACTTCTCGAATATTTTTATCCAAATAGAGTAACCTTAATGTTTTTATCTGCTCTTTATTACAGGTATTGGAGTGCTATATTATTAGTGTTGAGGCATACATAATCCCATTCCTCGTCGCGCTTGTTGCCGCATGCTGGATCATGCTGCCGGCGTATCTTCCGAATCCGGTGGCAGCGGTGACCGGAGGTGGGACACCGGTTGACTTTGGCAGATCCTTTCCCGACGGGCGCCGGGTGCTTGGCGACGGTAAGACCTACCGGGGCTTCATATGCGGGGTGCTTGCCGGTATCGCTGTGGGACTTGTCCAGATTGCGCTCGTAAACCAGTTCGGGTGGGAGATCCTGCCCCGTCACACGCTTGCATCGATCTGCCTTCTCTCTGTTGGTGCGCTCCTGGGGGACATGGGAAAAAGTCTGATCAAGCGGCGGTTGGGCAAAGACCGGGGTGCGAAATGGCCCATCGCCGACCAGTACGATCTCGTGGTCGGCGCATTTCTTATGCTGATCATCTTTGATCCGGCATGGCTTTTCGCGAACGTCACATTGCCAGTCCTTGTCATCATCATCATTCTTACGCCGGTATTACACCGGGTCGTCAATATCATCGGGTATCTTGGCGGCGTCAAGGATGTGCCCTGGTGATTCTGATGAACAATGTTGCCACGTACTATCGCATGCTGCCAAACCATGCCCGAGAACTTACCCAAAATGATGCCCACTTCATGAAAGATGGACCATCGAAAAAGAAACAGACTGAGGTTTTAAGATGAAAGAGAATGTGATTGGAGAGATGCTTATCACGTATAAAGCGATCGAGTTTGGCGATTTTACGTTGGCGTCCGGTGCGAAGAGCCGGTATTACATCGACGTCAAATCTGCGATCACGCACCCGGAACTCCTCTCGGCAATTGCCGTGTTCATCGCGCGGGAATACACGTTTGACCTGGTTGCCGGTGTTGCCGTGGGCGGTGTTCCCCTGGCAACGGCTGTTGCCCTTGCATCGAAAAAACCGTTCGCGATCATCCGCGCGAGCGAGAAGAGCCACGGAAAGAAGGATCTGATCATCGGCAATGTCAAAGACCGTCAGGTACTGCTCGTCGAGGATGTCACGACTTCTGGCGGATCGGCACTCTATGGCATCCTT
>JAQTSH010000347.1 GCA_028711405.1 Methanoregula sp. | reverse complement strand
CAAAAGATCCCGATTGGGATCAAAATTAACATACGGACGTATTTATTTTGCATTAATATGGAGATCTTTTGGGGGTCTCAATCTACTTTTACCGACTCAAGTTTCTTACCGATACATACTTGTTAGTCGTCATATAAAAATAGATAAAGTCAGGAGCGCATAGCATATTATCTGGTGAGTGGTATGCAGAACCTTGAAAAGAAAGTAAAAAGTCTCCCGCTTGATCTTCATGAGGAAGTAGAGGATTATATTGATTTTTTAATGATGAAACGAATGAAACCGGTAAAAAAAAGAATTGGTCTTACCTGGAAAGGGGCATTACGTAATGATAACGAGAAGATATCTTCTGTGGATCTTCAGCATAAATCCCTTGCCTGGTGGGGAGGATGATGTATCTTCTCGATACAAATATTATCCTGGAATATTTATTGGAACAGGAAAGATCCGGAGAAGTGGAACAATTCTTTTTGGAGATTTCTGCCGATCAATTGTACCTATCTGAATTCTCCCTGTATTCTCTGGGGATCATTTGTGGAAATCGTGGGAAAGAAGAAGCATTTCTTTTATTTGTTGAAGATGTGATACTTTCTTCAGGTTTGCGGATTTTAAGGCTGATACCTCAGGACTATTCACATTTAATACAGGTTCAGAAAAAATTTCATCTGGATTTTGACGATGCGTATCAATATTGTCTTGCAGAGAAGTACAATCTGGAAATCGTAAGTTTTGATTCTGATTTTGATAAAACCGATCGTAAAAGAAAGGTTCCATCGAAGATCGTACGGTCATAAGCATACCCTCGTTTTCTCTTAAAAAACCAAGAGCAAATGGAGTGAATCCAGGATGAACACTCAAACCCCGGTTCACGGTCCGGACAGACCAATACCCCCCCACCACCTGCTGCGCCATGCCCGGGTCCAAGTCATTCCCAAACAAAGAACAGCATCGGCGAAAACGTCGGTCTGATCCCCTGCACCCCCTCACCGGATCAATCTGCCGTGCACATCGATCTCCCCACGCCAGATACGGGTGGACGAGATCCAGCGCCCGTCCTCCGCAAGCACGCAGGTGATCTGGTGGATGTCCACCTTCCGCTTCTTCTTCTCGCGTCGCACCGCATTGATCTCGACCGCAACCGGGAGCGTCTCCTCCGAGACGACAATCGCATCAAAATCCGCCTCGGTCGCCGACCCATAGCGATCGTTTAAAGGCTCGATCCCCCACCGGGTCTGGTACCCGCTCGCCCGGATGAACGCCTCGAGCGCCTCCCGCCGCTCGGAGAACGGGTGGATCGGGTGGGTCTTCGTACTAGGAAAGGTATCCGATGTGAGCCCGATCACCACAAACCCCTCCGGACCAGCAAGCTCGAACGACCGGGTAAGGAGCTGCCGGTGCCCGTCGTGCAGGGGATCAAACGTACCCCCGACCATAACCTTCATACTCTCTGTACGTTAAGTTCCTATGGTAATATGGGTGTTGATAGGAAGGTCACAGGAACTCCGCTCTTTGTCGCAGGGAACGCAACGGTTGTCGGGAACGTCACCATCGGCAACGACGTCGGCATCTGGTTCGGCGCTGTCGTCCGGGGGGACAAGGACCGGATCACGATAGGCAACCGGTCAAATATCCAGGACAACTGCGTCGTCCACACGACCAAAGGGTTCCCGGTGACGATCGGGAACGAGGTCTCGGTGGGACACGGCGCGATCCTGCACGGATGTACGATCGAAAACCACGTCATCGTCGGCATGGGTGCCATCGTCTTAAACGGCGCACATGTCGGGGAAGAGACCATCATCGGCGCAGGAGCGGTGGTCACGGAAGGCATGCAGGTGCCAGCGAACTCGGTCGTTGTAGGCATCCCCGGCAAGGTCATCAAACAGACGACCGACGCCCAGCGCGAACATATCCGGAACAATGCCGCCTCCTATGTCACGCTCGCCGGGGAGTATGCCCATGAATGACGTCGTCGTCATCGGCGCAGGGATCGCAGGCATACAGGCAGCGCTCGACCTTGCCGGGCACGGAATTTTTGTTCACTTAATCGAGCGCGAGCCATCAATCGGGGGGCACATGGCGCAGCTCGACAAGACCTTCCCCACCAATGACTGCTCGATGTGCATCCTCTCCCCGAAGATGGTCGATGTCTCCCGTCACCCGCTGATCAGAATTTACACGCTCGCCGAGGTTGAGACGGTCACCGGCGGGATCGGGCACTATCACGTCACCGTAAAACAACACCCGAAATACGTGGACGAGGACGCCTGCACCGGCTGCGGCGACTGTGTCCAGATCTGCCCGGTGGAAGTCTACAACCGGTTCGATGCCGGCATCGGTGTCCGAAAAGCGATCTACACCCCCCATGCTCAGGCAGTCCCCGCAAAGGTCATCCGGGACGCAGAGCACTGCATCGATTGCGGGCTCTGCTACGATGTGTGCGGACCGGACGCGATCCGTCATGAGGACAAGGAAAAGATGATCACGATCGAAGCAGGCAGCATCGTCATCACCACCGGGTACACGCTCTTTGACCCCTGCCGCAAATCCCAGATGGGGTACCTGCTCCTTCCCGACGTGATCACGAGCCTCGAACTGGAGCGGATGATCAACGCGAGTGGTCCGACCGGGGGGAAACTGCGCCGGCTGAGCAACGGTGCCTCGCCCAAAAGCGTGGTCTTCATCCAGTGCGTCGGTTCGCGGGACATGACGGTCGACCGCCCGTACTGCTCCTGCGTCTGCTGTATGCAGGCGATAAAGAACGCGATGCTGATCCGGGAGAAACACCCGGAGATCGAGGTCACCATCTGCTACAT
>JAQTSH010000346.1 GCA_028711405.1 Methanoregula sp. | reverse complement strand
ATGAGTGCAAGTCGGGGATCATCTCACGAAAATCCCGCCGGATCCTGGTCGGAGGCTGATTGTGATATTCGTGTCAGGGATTGTTCTGTCAACGTGGATTCCTGTCCACGATGGGGAACCCGCTTTCCTTTGAGTCTCGCGCTTTACGCAATTCAATTACCGCGGTATAGGGGGTCGGATTGGAATTTTGTGAATACAGGTGACCCCCCACCCCATCCCCCGGGGGTGGGTCCCATGTGCCTGCCAGATTTTGCACAAAAAATGATCCGGTTTGTCTGAATTTCCCGCAAGAACCGATGGAGAAACGGCGAAGCGAAAGGAAAACTATTAAATTTCGTCAGCGCGATTTTGTATAGTCAGTTGCAGGAGAAATCGCCTGCATGACCAAAGGGGTTGTGGCCTAGCCCGGAATGGCGACGGGCTCCAGCGGTCTTTGCGTTCTTTCGTGCTCGCAGATGATGAACAATGGGTCTGCTGATGATAAGATGATGACCCGTTGGAGCACTGATGCATGTCGGAGAGACCCGTCGATCGTGAGTTCAAATCTCACCAACCCCACATTTTCTCTGTGTTCAATGTTGTTGACGTGCCGGTTTTTCCCGTGTGATTCCCGATCTTCTCCCTGGTGGTGCCGTGTGGCATTTTCCTGCCGATAGGTCGATATTGTATCGATCGAGGTGATGTTTGTGTATCGTTGGGCATTTCTTCGTGCATCTCCGCCAGCGACCCTGGTGTCCTGCATCGAAACGGTGATGAACTTCCGGCACAAAGACTCCGCATGGACTCTGAACGGTTTATCCAGGGAAAGAAGAAACTGGACCAGATGAGCGGGAATGCAGTCGAGACGATGATCGGAAACCTCGACGGGATTGCACCGGACCTCGCACGGTATACGATTGAGTTCCCGTACGGCGAGATCCTTGTCAGACCGGGTCTTGACACCCGCTCCCGGCAGATTGCCACTGTGGCGGCGCTGACGGCACTGGGAAATGCGCCGGTCCAGCTCAAAGCCCATATCGACATGGCACTCAATGTCGGTGTCACGAGACAAGAAGTGACCGAGATCATCATCCAGATGGCGGTCTATGCAGGTTTCCCCGCTGCCCTAAATGGCATGGCAGTGGCAAAAGAGGTGTTCAGCGAACGCGATCGGGACGGACGGAACTGATTCATTTCAGCCGGTCCTTTTAATGGAGCACCCGCCAGCGCCCGGGGACTTCGGTAGACCGGTATATGCCAGGATTCGTTGATTGCGTTCGTCTATCTGACCAACGGATGAAAATTATCCCGGAAATTTTCCTGAACCCTTCCTATCGTTCCGGAGGAAGTCACGTTTATTTTTTTTAGTCCGATACTGCCCTCTTTTGATAAATTTATCATCATCGACCGTTCCATATTATACGAAGTACGGAGAGTTCCATGTATCTTATTGGTGAAGCACTCATTGGCGATGGTGCAGAAGTTGCACACATTGACCTGTTGATGGGGGACAAGGAAGGTCCCATCGGTACCGCGTTCGCACATGCGGTCTCACAATTGTCTGCCGGGCATACTCCGCTCCTTGCGGTTATCCGCCCGAATCTGTTGACAAAACCCGTGACGCTGGTCATCCCGAAAGTCACATTGAAGACCATGACCCAGGTGAACGAGATGTTCGGTCCTGTTCAGGCAGCAGTAGCAAAGGGAGTCGCCGATTGTGTTGAGGAAGGTGCCTTTTCCGAGGTAGATATCGAAAAAGTTGTCATCCTCGCATCCGCATTTGTCCATCCCGACGCAGCGGACTACAACAAGATTTACCGGTTCAATTACGGCGCGACAAAACTTGCGATCCACCGTGCGCTTGAGAAGTTCCCCGACGCAAAGACGCTCATCTACGAGAAAGATCGCGCTGCTCATGCGATTATGGGATTCAAAGTCCAGCGGCTCTGGGATCCACCCTACCTCCAGGTTGCGCTCGATCTTGTCGATATGGGCAAGGTTGCGTCAGTGTTAAAGGAACTTCCCGAGAACGATCACCTGATCATTGAAGCGGGTACGCCGCTCATTAAAAAGTTCGGGCTCAATGTCATCTCCGAGATCCGGAAATTACGCCCCAATGCATTCATCATTGCGGACATGAAGATTCTTGATACCGGTAACCTTGAAGCCCGCATGGCAGCGGATGCATCCGCAGATGCGGTTGTCATCTCTGGTCTTGCCCCGGTATCCACTCTGGAGAAGGCAATCTCGGAAGCCCGTAAGGTGGGGATCTACTCAGTTGTTGACATGCTCAATGTCCAGAGCCCGGTAAAAGTGATTGAATCATTGAAGGTAAAGCCGGACATTGTTGAACTTCACCGTGCGATCGATACTGATGATGCTGCCCATGCATGGGGTGACATTGCCGCAATCAAGAACGCCGCAGGAGGTAAACTCCTTGTCGCCACTGCCGGTGGTGTCCGGGTGAATGTGGTCCGGGATGCACTGAAGGCTGGTGCCGAGATCCTTGTCGTTGGGCGCGCCATCACGGCGAGTAAAGACATAAAACGTGCCGCCGACGAATTTATTGAGAAGATTGCAAAAGAAGAGATCGATCAGTTCAGGGTTATGACTGATTTTTAAATACAACAGTAATTTTTCCCCTTTTTTATGAAACTTAAATTTTCCAATCCGAGCCCAATTCACAGACAAAAATTAAATTATACTAATTTACATCACCGACAAATGTCGACCCATTTAACTTTACCCCGGTCATACGAGGTATGGGAGTTCGACATGCCAGGAGCAGGTGAAGATACCAAATCACTGACGAACATTTGGAAAAAGACAAACGA
>JAQTSH010000036.1:4496-11158 GCA_028711405.1 Methanoregula sp. | reverse complement strand
CTATCCTCGGACCGAACGGGGGCGGGAAGACTACGCTCCTGAAGGTGATCCTCGGACTTATCCTCCCCGATCGCGGCACCGTCCGTATTCTCGGCGGGCTGCCCCGCGAGAACCGGCACCTCCTCGGGTATGTCCCTCAGCTGCATACCTTTGACTTCCATTATCCTATCAGCGTCCGGGAGATGGTCCTCTCAGGCTTGCTTGGCAGGAAGACCGGGATCTTTAAGATGTTTACTACAGCCGATATGGCACTGGCTGACAAGGCGCTTGCGACTATGGGGATCGGTCATCTCACCGGGCGGGCGATCCGCGACCTTTCGGGCGGCGAACAGCAACGGGCGGTGATTGCCCGGGCACTGGTGGGCGACCCGCAGGTGCTCCTCCTCGATGAGCCGACGGTGTTTGTCGATGCACCGACCGAGACACAGTTTTACGACATCCTCGGCAACCTCGCCCGCACCATTACGATTGTACTGGTCACCCACGATATCGGGGTGGTCGTCTCCCACGTCACCAAGGTAGCCTGTCTCAACCGGCGCCTGTTCACCCACGACTCGCGGGAGCTGACCGAAGACATGATCCAGGGGGCTTATTACTGCCCGGTTGATATCATCGCCCACGGTCACCCCCACCGGGTGCTGCGCCCGCATCCACCGGAGGAATGACCGTGTTCTCGCTTCTTGGCTACACGTTCTTCCAGAATGCCCTGATCGCAGGAGTGCTTGCGAGCATTGCCTGCGGCATCATCGGGACCTTCGTCGTTATCCGGCGTATGGTCGCGATCAGTGGTGGGATCTCCCACGCGGCATTCGGCGGGATCGGTCTGGGATATTTCCTTGGGATCGAACCCCTGCTCGGAGCCCTCGGTTTTACTGTTGGTGCAGCACTGACCATGGGGGAACTCGAACAGCGGACAGAGCAGCACATGGACACGCTGATCGGAGCCATCTGGGCGACCGGCATGGCGATCGGGATCCTTTTCATCTACCTGACCCCCGGCTTTGCCCCCGATCTCTTCGGGTACCTGTTCGGCAATATCCTGCTGGTGCCGCAGGGAGACCTGCTGCTCATGCTGGTGCTGGTCGCAGTCATCGTCATCACCGTAGGGATCCTGCTCAATGACCTTGTCGCGGTCACCTTCGATCAGGAATATGCAGCCGTGATCAACCTGCCCGTAGAGCGGCTCATGCTGGTTCTTCTGGTGCTCATTGCCCTCACGGTCGTAATGCTCATCCAGGTGGTCGGGATCATCCTGGTCATCGCCCTTTTGACGCTGCCGGCAGCCATCAGCCGGGAATGCACCGCGCAGGTGAAAACCATGATGCTGTATGCGATCCTCCTGGGGATCGCCTTCACCACCACGGGGATCTTCCTCTCGGCACTCCTGAACATCCCTTCGGGGGCGACCATCATCCTCGTGAGTGCAGCGATCTACGGGAGCGTTCTTGTAAAAAAGAGATTTGCAGGCAGGTAACTGGACCGGAACTGCGAAATTGTTGAACCGTAATCTGATGCATAGATTCAATAGCGATTGGAAAAGGAACCTACTGATGAAAAATGGTTTCCATTCATTTTTATCGATGAAGTTATCGCGCTGTGATATGATCTTTACAATATTTACCGGGAAGCATTGCCATGGAACCGATACCGCAGAACGGACATAAAGGACTCATCTACCTGAACAATGCGGCAACATCATGGCCAAAGCCCCCCGGGGTCATAGCCGAAGTGAAAAAATCCCTGCAGAACCCGTACTTCGAACAGGGCAGGACAACCGCTGGTGGTGCCATTGATTACCCGGTTGCTGCCCGAACTGCACTTGCCGGTTTTTTTTGTGCTGAAAAACCTGACCACATTATCTTTACACAGAATGCAACCGATTCCCTCAACCTGTTGATCCATGGTTTCACCCGGAACGCACCCGCTCCTTTTCATACCATCACGACAGAACTTGAGCACAATTCCGTGCTCCGCCCGCTGCACGCACTGGAGATGGATGGCGCAATCACCCTGACAACCGTTCCTTGTACGGATAACCGCGTCAGTCTCACAACAATCAAAGAGGCTCTACGAGCAGACACGCGCCTTGTCGTAATGACGCATGGGAGCAACGTGCTTGGCTCGGTTCAGGACATAAAATCCATTGCCGAGTATCTCCGGGCTAACGATATCTTCTTTATTGTTGATGGCGCCCAGACCGCCGGGCATATCCCCATAGATCTTTCCCACATGCCGGTCGATGCGTTCATCTTTACCGGGCACAAAGCGCTCTTCGGCATTCCGGGCATAGGCGGTTTTTATCTGTCTGACCCGGCGGCAATCGCCATCACAAAACAGGGAGGAACCGGATCGGATTCCGCATCGCTCCGTCACCCCCGGGACATGCCAACGAGGTTTGAGGCAGGGACGCACAATTATCCCGGTATCGCATCGCTCTATGCAGGGGTCAGGTTTATAGAAGGCATTAGCCTTGCCGCAATCGAACGAAAAGGTCGCGAGCTGACGGCATCGTTCATACGGGCACTGAAAAAAACAGACACGATTCACATCTACAACGAATCACCGGATCTACCGATCGTGTCATTCAACATCGACGGTCTTGACAACCATGAGACCGGATTCATCCTTGCACGGGCGTATCAGGTGATCACCAGAACCGGACTTCACTGTGCCCCGCTCGTCCACCAGCGCATCGATGGGGGGAACGGGTGCGTCCGCGCAAGTCTCTCCTGGTTCACAACCCCTGATGAATGTCAGGTTGCAGCCGAAGCGATTCGTGAGGTGGCAAAAGAGTGCGCATAGTTAAGTCCGTCCAGACAAAGGTCTGTGTTGACGGCTCGCTCATGAAGGAGTTTGTGCTCGACGAACCACTGACTGAGGGTTTTTTAGCATTTCTTCGGCAGTTCGGCACGGTCAGGTATCTTGACACCTTAAAAAAACCCTATTTCTCGTTTGAAAAAGAGCAGTTCATCTCAATCAAAGGGTTTGTTGGAGATGAGAGTGTCGAGGTCCGGTACAACAAAGAGTATCAGGATCTATTAGGGGATTATTTCCACCTGCTCCTGTATTATTTCCGGCAGGGACCTGCCGGAATAATGCAATTAAAACAGATAGAAGAGAGTCTGAACGAAAAGATGAAGATCCGGCAGGGCACACGGGAGGGCGCACGCACATGACCGACAAACTCCAAGCGTTTAGGCAGTATGCAGTAGACTATGACTGCTGGTTCGATGACCATCCCGCTGTCTACCACGCGCAACTACGGTTGCTCGGCAGGGCAGTCCCATCCCAGGGGCTTGGGCTTGAAGTGGGTGTCGGGTCAGGGCGCTTTGCCACGCCGCTGGGTATCCGCTGCGGGATCGATCCCTCTTTTCCCCTTGCAGAAATGGCGAAGAGCCGGGGTGTTGAGGTTGCCATCGGTGTTGGTGAACACCTGCCGTACCGATCAGGATCGTTTGATTATGCCGTGATGATGACGGTCATCTGCTTCCTTGACGATATGACCGGGGTCTTGCTGGAAGTGTTACGGGTTCTTGCACCATCGGGCATTATCGTCGTGGGATTCATAGAACGAGACGGGGAGATCTTCCGGCATTACCGTAGAGAACCGGAAAAAGGAAGATTCCTGCGCCACGCAGTGTTTTACTCTCCTGATGAGGTAATCCGGGAACTTCGGGACGTGGGAGTTTCAAGAGTAAAAGTCGCCGCCCGGGAGCGCGGGTTCTGTATCCTGGCGGGAAAAAAGAAGATACCCGGCATGAATCATCCCACACGAATTAACGTCTCTTTTTCGTGATGACTGTGTGGAACCTTTTTTCCCGCAAAAGCGGTATCGCGTGACTGGCATCGTGCAGGATAATCCGGTTATTTTTATCCTATACCCTCACCAACCGTTCACTGATGACCACACGATCCACCCTGACCCGTCCGGAAGTTGCCGAAGTGTTTGGCATTCATGGCAGGGCGAGCGTGAACGGGATACATACCCGGTTCCGTGAACTGGTCAAAGTGTGGCACCCGATTGTCTCACAGCACGATCCCGGTCTGTCCCATGATGTCTTAATCCGGATAAATGAGGCATATGACATTGTCGCGGAGTATGGCATGAACTATGATGTGTTGTTCCGGGTAGAAGATATCCAGAAAGGCACTGACTACACCCCAGGGGAATTCCGGATGATTCATTGTGGTGATGATCCTATCTGGGGCTGATAATCTCCCCGCCTGCCAAACTCATTTTGCCGTAATGGATAATCCCTCACTAAGTATACCGGTGCTCTACCCCTTCGCTGTTAGACCCTGAACTCGGCAACAAATTAGGGATTGGTTCTTAAAAATCCGTTTTTTTCAAAAAACAAGGCTGTTTTGAGTTTTTAGGTGATCTCCCCTCCCCCCACTATTATGGGTTGAAAAAATTGCTTCAAACTCGAAAATTTTTGCTCCAATCCTAAATTTAAACCAAAATTATTGAATAATTCAAATTGGTAATCCCTAAAAAATCCGAGTTCAGGATTAGACGGTTGTAATAAATCCACTACCGGAATGATCCCTTTCCCCAGTGCTTGCCCTGACGAAAATATTTAAGTATTTATGCGCATATGAGTAATTATGGTACCTGTAGCGGTGCCAGAAAGAGAACAATGCCAGGATTAAATGGAACAGGACCGCTGGGACGCGGTCAGGTGAGTGGCAGGGGATTCGGCAGGTGCCGCCCTGCACCTGTCCAGCTGATCGTCTTTGCGCTCGTGACGATACTCTACATCCCCTGCATCTCGGTCATTCTCGTGCTCGCATCCGAGTTCGGGTGGAAAAAAGCGCACGCGATATCAGCGCTTGAGGTCGTGCTGGCGATTGCGGTTGGCGGGATTGTGTTCCGGGCGCTGAGTCTTGGGATGTGACTGAGGAGGTAACGGTGCGGACGAACGTGAAGTGAAGGCGAGAGAACATGACCTGGAGATTTCACGTTACCAGATCCCGATGATCTCACGTCCTAGCATGGTGGCGGAGCCAGGGAATCTTAAAAATGCTGATGAGATGCTCCCCGCATCCTCTTCCTCAACAGACATATCGTTACACATGGTAGTGAAAAACTACATCGTCCCGGTTGGTATAGTGCTGTCTCCATCCGCATGCTGGACAGATCGCCAGTAAATCGCAATGGCAATCGTCCTTTCCACAATACCGGATTTTTTCTGAATCGATGAGAGCGTGTCCGCAACCAGGGCAACGGAGATCCCCTTCATATCGCATAGACTCAAGCCTTTTTCGTTTATGGCGATCCAAATTGTTGTATCACGCTCTGGATATCGTTAGCCAGTGTCCTGAGTTCAACAAGGCGGTGTGTAACGTTCTCTTCATGTTGTCTTCGCTTTTCAAACACCGAGTGAATCGCTCCATGGGTTGCATCGATTGTCTGGCTAAGTCCTGTATCAAGTTCGTTTGTGAATTTCCGGAATGCGATATCCACGTTCTGCAAAGTCTCAAACCGGAGGTTCTCCAGATTGTGCATCACCAGCCTGTCAATCTGTTTTTTCAGTCGGTCCTTTGCCCGGCGCTCTCGTAACCTTCCGGGAAGAAGGCGCTCGATAACCGCCGATGAGACCGGGGAGATTGTGTTCTCCCATTCATGTTCGACCCAGTACGGTTTTCGGACCGGCTCATACACCCGTTCTCCTTTCGGCGCGTGATAAGGAATTTCAAACAGTTCCGATGCCGCTTTCCGTATGGATTCAATCAACGCATCGGCACGCTGCTCGTGCTTTTTCAGACGGATCGTAACCTCGTCATCCATCATCAGCGAGATTCTGCCCAGCTCGCGTTCAAACCATGCGGGAATTGCATCTGCTATTGCCTGTTGCGCGGCATACTCCGGGTTCCGGGGTGAGGAAGACATGGCTCGTGTGGCAATATCCGTAAGCCTCTCGCTGAAAGGACTGCGAAGATTCTTGATATGCTCTTCGAGATGTTCGTGCACTCTTCTTAAATCCCCGGCAAGAATGTCCTGGGCGTGAATCCGCTGCTGTTCTGCTTCCGCAATCTTCTTGTCGAATAGCGAGAGCCTGCCCTCCAGTTCAGTGAGCGGCAGTTCGAGTGCCGTCCTCTCAAGATCTACCTGGAGAAGCATCTCATGGAACGTATCGAGCGCTTTATTTGCGATTGCATCCCTGAGCACCCGGCTCTTTTCCCTGGCAAGAAATGCGATCAGATGATCGAACACATCTGCCAGACCGCTCTCCTGCCATAACGGTGCATTGCTGGTTTCTGTTGCCTGCAATCCCTTCCGTGCGGATATCGCAAAGATGCGGGTGCCGGGATCGATGCCAGCATCCCGGGTCAGCACATTGCGATAGAACGTAAGTGCCACATCCCACTCCGCTTCGGTCAGGTAGTCAACCTTGTTCATGACGAAGAATAATTGAGCGACCCTGTTCCTGACCTCTTTTAAGAATTCAACTTCACATTCGGTAACCGGTGGGTCTGCCGATACTAAAAAGAGTGCGGCATCGCACTGAGGCAGGAAGTTCATCGTCGCTTCGGTGTTGTGCCGGTAGGTCGATCCGATACCGGGTGTATCAATAAGAACGACATCGCGAAGGATTGCAGCAGGATGGGTGATCTCTACCTGGAGTACATTCTTCTTGTTCTCCGGGTTGGCATCCTCG
>JAQTSH010000036.1:0-4486 GCA_028711405.1 Methanoregula sp. | reverse complement strand
GGCGGTTGTCCGTGTACCGGACCCGGAGCAACCGCTGCTCCCCGTACTGGATAAACGTCGGGATTGCCGTCAGCGGGACAACCGAGCTCGGCAATATATTCTCACCGAGAAGTGCATTCAAAAGTGTGCTCTTGCCCCTTTTTACCTGTCCAAGCACCGCGAGGTGGAACCGCCCTGAAAAAAGTCGTTTTTCCAGTTCGTCCAGTCGCTCTGCATAGAGCGAATAGCGGGCATCTTTGTGCTCGAAGCGCCACCGTTTATTTTTTAGAATCTCCGGTAATGTTTCGGGAACTGAGATCGTACTGGTGCCTTGCGATGGTAATGGAGTATTGGTGCCGGTATCATCCATGGAATTACTCCTCGGTTTATCTCCTGCCGACTCTATCATGCCACAAACCGGCACTGACCATCGGACAGGTAGGAGTTATCAGCACAAAAGGCGGTTAGCGGTGAACTCCATCACCTGATACAAAAAATCTGCATGTGGAACTAATAAATTCTTTGTTTGTTCTGACCAAACTACGAGAAAAAAGAAAACTATTAGTGGCAGGAACCATCATCTTTGATCTGTCAATGGCGATGAAGTCCGCCATAACCGCCCGGTCCGGCTGATGACTTCTGTTTTATCGGCAATGATGTCCGTTGTAACTGCACGGTCAGTCAGATGACTTCTTCCCCGAACTGACCCGGGAAGGGAGGTCAATAATTCCATGTCTGGTGCTTGTCTACCTGAACGATATGCAAAAGATTGCCATGCAGTTGAATGCCCAATCGGGATCAGGAAGTGGAATGAGATGAACACAACCATACAAAAAATCCATGCACGGGAAATCCTCGACTCACGGGGCAACCCGACAGTCGAAGTGGATATTCTTCTGAATGACGGGACACGGGCTCGGGCTGCGGTACCCACCGGAGCATCGACCGGCATACACGAGGCGGTCGAACTCCGCGATCGCGATCCGAAGCGGTTTGGCGGGAAAGGTGTCCTGACTGCTGTTGCCAATGTAAACACGATCATCGCCCCTGCGCTCATCGGACTGGACGCAAGCGAACAGGAACTGATCGACCGGATGATGATTAGGTTCGATGGCACATCCAACAAAGCCCGGCTCGGTGCAAATGCGATCCTCGGGGTTTCGATGGCAGTAGCGCGGGCTACGGCATCGTCCCGGCATATGCCGCTCTATGAGTACCTGAGTGACGATCACCAGTATCTCCTGCCAGTCCCGATGATGAACGTACTCAACGGTGGGGTGCATGCCCAGTGGCAGGGTGCGGATTTTCAGGAGTACATGATCGCTCCTTTCGGGGCTCCCGATTTCCGGACTGCCCTGCAATGGGGTGCGGAGACCTACCATGCCTTACAGGAAATCCTGAAAAAGAAAAACTATCCGACCGCGATTGGAGACGAAGGCGGGTTTGCACCAAAGGTCGTGTCCAACGAGGAGCCGCTCGAACTCATCACCCGTGCCATAGAACACGCGGGATACCGTCCCGGTACAGATATCGGTATATCACTTGATCCAGCATCGAGCGGTTTCTGTCATGACGGGCGGTACGAACTTAAACGCGAGGGAAAGACACTGCTGCCCGCAGAACTGACCGCATATTACCGGAGGCTGGTTGATACCTATCCCATCATCTCAATCGAAGATGGGCTTGCCGAGGATGACTGGGCGGGCTGGAAACTGCTGACAAAGGAACTGGGAACCCGGATCGAACTGATCGGAGATGACATCTTTGTTACATCCCCGGAACTCGTGAAGCGGGGAATTTCAGAGAAAGCAGCGAACTCGGTGCTGATAAAACTTAACCAGATCGGGACCGTGACCGAAACAATCGCGACCATCGATCTCGCAAAGAGTGCCGGATGGGGTGTGAATGTCTCTCACCGGAGCGGTGAAACCATAGATTCGTTTATCTCCGATTTCACTGTCGCAACCAGTGCCGGCAAACTCAAGACCGGCGCCACCTGCCGGGGCGAACGGGTAGAGAAGTACAACCAGCTGATGCGGATCGAGGAAGAACTCGGCAGCAGGGCAGTCTATGCCGGCAGGAAAGCATTCGTACGGTGACC
Source organism: Methanoregula sp. (assembly GCA_028711405.1). Lineage (GTDB taxonomy): Archaea > Halobacteriota > Methanomicrobia > Methanomicrobiales > Methanospirillaceae > Methanoregula. The sequence goes on along the minus strand of JAQTSH010000036.1, from coordinate 2,406 downwards.
GGTCTTGACCGTGACTCCGAATCCCGACTCTCTGAACGAGAACCAGGTACGCCGTCTCCGCGTTACCTGCCAGCATATCGACAAGCTTCTTAGCGAGATCGAAAATATTCTGAACGAATCCGTATCGCTCGCTGCATTTCCCACCTACACGTCTAACATTACTCCGGCACAGCGAAAAACCATCGAGGATTATATCGTCCGCGTCCGAGCCCGGCTCATACAGGTTCTCGAAGGTCAGGGCATTCCCCGACAACAACCCTGGGTTCCCACATCGCGCGCCATCAATGTCAGACTCGTCGGAATTGACATTGCAGCCGAAGAACTCAAACCGAAATACATGCAGGGATATGGTGAGGTCTCCGCTGCCACCGCTACAGAACTCAATGGTATCTCCGGGGAGTTGCAGGGTCTGGTTGCACGACTCGACCAGTATCTTTCCGGGGGAGCCGGGCAGGATTTCAAAGAACGCCTGCAACGGCTGGAAGGAGCAGGTAACGACCTCGAACTTCTTTCCCGGATTGAACGCATCGTGGCGGAACGAGGGCTTGTAGAATTTCGTGGAACCATCGCTTCGATTCTCGACAGGGCTGAAGACCGGAGTTTTGAGATTGCGGTGTTCGGGCGTGTCAGCTCGGGGAAGTCATCACTCCTGAATGCAGTTCTCGATACCGATATGCTTCCCGTGGGGGTAACACCCGTTACCGCTGTCCCCACGCGGATAACCCATGGTGAAAAGCCCGCCCTCACGGTTTCGTTTGCCGATGCTCCTGTAAAAACGTTTGAGATCGCACGCCTCGGGGAGTTTGCAACTGAGCAGCAGAATCCCCGAAATGCAAAACACGTAGCACGTATCACGGTAACTCTCCCGGCTAGGCGACTTTCCCAGGGTGTCACCTTTGTGGATACGCCGGGCCTGGGATCTCTCGCGACGAGCGGGGCTGCAGAAACCCTTGCATACCTGCCTAAGTGCGATCTCGGTGTGGTTCTGATTGACGCAGGATCAACGCTTACCTCCGGGGATGTCCAGACAGTTCTCACATTGCAGGAAGCCGCCATTCCCGCACATGTCCTTCTCAGTAAATCTGACCTCTTGAACCAACAGGACTGTGAAAAGACCATTGAATACGTGAAACAACACATCGTCGCGGAAACCGGTCTTGATCTGCCGGTCCATCCGGTTAGTGTCAGACCCTCTCATCGGAACCTGCTCGACCGGTGGTTCGACAATGAGATCCTCCCGCTGTACAGCCGCTCGCAGGAACTCAGGGCAGCATCATTGCAGAGGAAAATCGGCACGCTCAGGGAATCCATTGTTTTCATTCTGCAAAAGACAATTGAGCGAAGCCGGCACGAATCGCAGAAAGATCCAGAAGAGATCCGTGCAGTTGAGACACGCCTTCGCAGGGCAACCGGATGTATCGAAGAGACACGCACTGCGTGCGAACGGGAATCTGATACCATCGCCAGGAATATTCCGGCAATGTATACCGCAGCTGCTGCCCGTGTGAAGGACGCGGGATCGAAGGTTGACGATACAGATATTGTTGCCGAAGATGTGATCCGTACCGCAGTTCTTCGGGAAGTACAGGAGCGGGTGAAGACGGTCCAGAACCTCATCGAAATGCTTGCCGTCCGGTTACAGGACGATCTGGTGAAAAGCGCGGGGGATCTCGGTGTTACCGATGTGCCCGGCGATGACGAATTCCTGTCTCTTGTCCGGGGAATGCCGGGTTTCGATCCTGCGACGATCCATGTCACTGTACCAAAATCCACGTTTAGTACGCTGCTTGGAAGGCAATTTGGCAAGAACCCTATGGCAGAACGCATCCGCCGGCAACTCGGTGAGTCCTTCGAACCGGCTCTTGCCAGTTACATACGAGTCCTGAAGGAATGGACGAGGCAGGTAACGAGCCAAATGAACCGTAAATTTGAGACCTATGCCGAACGCTACCGGGCACAGGCAGAGCAAACCCCTCATGATCAGAACCTTACGATGGATGAGGTTCATAGTATTGAAGAAGACCTGAAAAATCTAAAATGTTCAGGACTTTGAATGGAAGTATCGGAGCGGGGGTATGGATACACATAAAACCGATGCAAAACCATCTTTTCTACCATCTGGTGATGAGGTCCACCGTTAACCGCCCTGCGGGGATGATGACTTCTGTTTTACTGGAGACAAATTCGTTGCAATCCGCGAGATCCGGCTGATGGATTCTGCGTATACCCTGTACCGATCACGAATGTGCCAGATCCCAACGTGATCATCAAAAAAAAGGCAATGCAGGAAGGACAACGCCGGATCCGGTAGATTACCAATGAATGAAAAAAATCTAAACGAGGCACAATAATGTCACAACAACTTGGGGGACAACCCATTATTATTCTCAGGGAAGGAGCGACGAG
>JAQTSH010000035.1:1584-11162 GCA_028711405.1 Methanoregula sp. | reverse complement strand
CGGGCGGTCGTGCCTAATGCCGGCGAACCCAAGGGATTTGGCGAGATCAATGCCGAGATCCAGTGCGGGGGGCAGCAGGTACATCGCGGGGACTGGATTGTCGGGGATGAAAGTGGCGTGGTCGTGATCCCCCGTGAACGTGCATATGAGATTGCCCGGAGAGCACTTGAGGTGAAAAAGTCGGAAGCACGGATCCGCGAAGAGATCCGGCGGGGCAGTACCCTCTCGGTCGTGGCTGAACTGGTCAAATGGGAGAAACGTACCTGATCCCGCCAAAAACCGGGTCAGTGACGAACATGACACTGTCGGATAGTATCGCGAACCGTTGAAGAAGCCGTTTGATGCCGACGGACAGTAATAATCGTAAGAACAGTACCCGAAAAATGGTGCAGCACGGTCAATGGAAGACCGAGCGCTCGAGGAGTTTCGCTCCGGATTGTTGGATCTTCGCGATAGCCTCCTCAACCAGATCCACCCGGAGGATGAGGACCGCTGCATCCCTGCCCGAGTAGGCATACGAGTATTCAATGTTGATCTGGGCATCCCCCAGCACCTTGGCGATCTCGTACAACCCTCCGGGGATGTCCTGCATCTGCACCGCGATCACATCCGTGAACGCAACGTTGAATCCCAGCGAGGATAATTTTTTGTATGCCTTCTCCGGGTGATCAACGAGTGCCCGCACGACACCAAACCCGTTCGCTTCCGCGATACTGAACGCGAGAATGTTGATCTTCTCTTCTCCCAGCGCATGCGCAATCGACGCCAGTCTGCCGGGGCGGTTCTCTGAAAAGATCGAAATCTGTTTTATTATGAAATTTTTCGTGTCCATCACAATAACCTCTTATCAATTACTTTCTTTGACTTACCTTCATATCGTGGCAATGATCCCGGCTCGACAAGTTCGACATTCACATTCACGTTTAAGGAGTTTCTCAGCCGGTGTTCGACTTTTTCCCGGACATTCATGATGTCCTGGATCTTATCACTGAAGGATTCCTTGTTCAGCTCCACCTTGACAAGCATATCATCAAGCGCACCTTTCCGCTCGACAATGATCTGGAAGTGCTGACCGACTTCAGGAATCGCCATTAACGCATATTCGACCTGGGACGGGAAGACGTTAATCCCTCGGATGATCAGCATGTCATCCACCCTGCCCTGGATCCGCTGGATCCGGGGATGTGTCCTGCCGCAGGGACAGACCCCATCTTCAACCATCGTGATATCGCCAATGCGGTACCGGATCATCGGGAGCGCTTCCTTCTGGAGCATCGTGATCGTGATCTCCCCTTTCTCCCCCGGCTCAAGAGATTCGCCGGTCTTTGGATCGATGATCTCCACAAGAGCGATATCCGACCAGATATGGAACCCCTTCTGTTCGGCACATTCCGTGTACATCGGTCCGGAGAGTTCGCTTGTGCCATAGATGTCATAGGCTTTGATACCCAGCCAATCTTCGATACGCGTCCGCATCCGGTCCGTCCAGGGTTCTGCGCCAAGGATGCCCGCACGGAGTTTTGTATCCTTCTTGATGCTCACGCCCATCTTCTCTGCCACTTCGCCGATGTGAAGGAGGTATGACGGCGTGCAGGCGATCGCGGTGGCGCCGAGATCCTGCATCAGTTCGATCTGGCGCTCGGTGTTTCCGACACTGGTGGGAAGCACCGTGGCGCCGATCCGCTCCGCACCGTAGTGCATGCCGAGCCCGCCAGTGAACAATCCATACCCGTAACTGACCTGGATCACATCGCCCCTGCCAAGTCCGATGGATGTGAGCCCCCGTGCCAGTGATGTAGTCCAGAGGTTTAAGTCATTCTGGGTGTAGCCGACGACCGTGGGTTTTCCGGTGGTGCCGCTTGAGACATGGTATCGCACCAGTTCTTCCTGCGTTGCCGTGAAAATCTTGTCCGGGTAATTGTCCCGCAGGTCACGCTTGAACATGAACGGGAGTTTCTGTACATCCGCGAGTTCCCGGATATCATCCGGGTGAACCTTTTCTTCCTTCATGCGTTCATGATAAAAAGGCGAAAAACTGTACAGGCGATACACCAGACTCTTTAACAGTTTGTACTGCATCTTCTGGAGATCCTCTTTTGGCATCTCCTCAATTCGCGGGTCCCAGCACTTCAAAATATCTCACCTCTCCGGTCAATTACTCGTTTCGATTTTCCCTCAAATCGTGGCAGCGAACCCGGCTCGACCAGTTTGACCGTCGTCCTGAGTTCAAGAACGTCGCGCAGTTCCTTAACGACCTTTATCTGGATCTTTGCGAGATCTGCGAGTTCGCCACTGAAAAACTCCCTGTTGATCTCTACTTCAACAGTCATCTCATCCAGGTGATTAATTCTATCTACGTATACCATAAATTGATTTCCCACTTCCGGGATCTTTAAGAGGACATGCTCAATCTGGGAGGGAAATACGTTGATGCCGCGTATAACCAGCATGTCATCACTTCTGCCCGTGATCCGTGCGATCTTCTTTCCCCTGCCACAAAGACATCCGTCCTCCATCAGCATGGTCACGTCTCCGGTGCGGTACCGGAGAAGGGGCATTGCCTCCTTGACAAGCGGGGTCACTACGAGTTCTCCCCGTTCTCCGTCACTTACACGTTCCCCGGTCTTCGGATCGATGATCTCCACGAGATAACTGTCGTGCCAGATATGGAGCCCGTCCCGTTCAGGGCATTCGAACGCGACGCCGGGACCGAACAATTCACTCAAGCCATAGGAATCATACGCGGTCACACCGAGCCGGGATTCAAGTGTACTCCGGAGAGTTTCCGACCACGGTTCAGCACCGAAGATACCGGTCTTTAATGTCTTAAACGTGATTCCCGCAGATTCTGCGACTTCTGATAAGTGCATCGCGTAACTGGGCGTGCAGTGGATCGCCGTCACGCCGAAATCATTGATCATCTCGATCTGGCGTCTGGTATTTCCCGTTGCACTGGGAATGACCGTCATGCCGATCTTTTCCGCACCGTAATGAAACCCCAGTCCCCCGGTGAACATCCCGTAATTCACCATGTTCTGGAAGACGTCGTCCGCTGTGATCCCGATCATGGTCATGTTTCGGGCGATCAGTCCCGACCAGTTGTCAAGATCCTTTCGTGTATATCCCACTACCGTGGGTTTTCCGGTTGTGCCGGATGTGGTGTGAATCCTTACGATCTCTTTTAGCGGTACCGCGAAGAAACCGAACGGGTATCCATCCCTCAGGTCCTGTTTTTTTGTAAAGGGAAGTTTCTGGATATCATCAAGTGTCCTGATATCCGGGGGTTTGATCCCGGCACGAGCGAAACCCGCCCGGTAAAATTCGACATTGTTTGCCTGATGCAGGGTTTTTTTCAGGCGTTTTAGTTGAAGTGCCGCCAGTTCGGCAGGGTTCAATGTTTCAATTTTTTTATCCCAGAACATCCGCATCCTCAGTTATGCTATTGCATGACATACTATTTATGGCACTTCATGCTGGTGTATGCCATCGTTTTCTGCCGTAAAAAATCATTCATTTTTGCGCTGTGAAACCTCCGGAATTTTACTTGTTGGAATTTTTTCTGGTTGTTCCGTAATGGTCCGGATTTCGTTCGCTGTGTTGTACGGCATCAGATTTCCTCGAAAGCCCGCATCATTCACAAAGGGACAGACCCAGATGATCTCACGGGCAATGTGACTTTGATCCCCGCTTCGATCATTGTCCGACTTTATCGTAAAACGATTAGTTAAATAAGGAAAAAAGGGTAGTAATTAGATTACATTACGGGGTTTGTTTTTGGAATTTATGACAAAGGATGCATCCTGGTTGACGGTATACGGGTTTGGTGCCCATATCAAATCCACGCAAAAAAACCTGATCATCTTAAAGAAGGGTGTAACCGAGGAATATCCCATCGAGCGGGTGAAACATCTTCTCGTGATCGGGGGACATACGATACACTCAGCCACGATCCTGCACCTTATAAAATCCGGGGCATACATCTCGTTCTTTGAGGCAGATGGCACGCCCGCCGGGATCATCCGACCCTGGGGCGATCGGACACAGGAACAGATCCAGGTGCTGCAACAGAATCTCCCGCGTCACCGGTATGCTACCATCATAGCCCAGGCAGCAATCAAGTCCCGGCTTCTTGCGGTGGACCGTCTCTCGGAACTTCGTGGAGCTACGTTGTTCTACGAGGGTGAATTGCAATTTCTTCATACCTCGTTAAATGAACTGGAGTATTTGATCAAACTCGATGAAATCCGGCGCCTGTCCAAACTGAATACGGATATGTACTACGAGATTCTCTCACGGAACATACCGGAGCAATTCGGTTTCCGGCGCCGGACGATGCGCCCGCAGTGCGATCCCATCAATGCGCTTTTGTCCTTTGGCTATGCGATGTTGTTCGGTAACTGCTGTGTCTCAATCATTGGCGCCCGGCTCGATCCGGATATCGGGTTGTTATACGATGGTACCTCCGGACTGGTGTATGATCTGATGGAGTCGTTCAAGGCAGAGATGATCGATATGCCGGTCTCCCAAATCGCGAACGAACTGCTCCGCGCGGAAGATTATGAACTGACCCCGAACCGGTGTATCCTGTCGGATGAGCTGGCGAAGAGACTGACAAAAATTTTCCAGGTGACGATCGATACCACGAAGATCGATACACAGGTGGGGAATTTCCTTCGGGCGATGACAGAGAATGAACCATTCACAGTAATGTACTGATACGACTCTCATTTTTAATGATAGAAAATTCATCAAACGCTTTGGGCACAACCTCGGTCGTTTGCAGATCCCGGATGATCGCACGCGGGCATCCATAGAGCATTGAGATGAATTTTTCGAGGATCATGGGATCTGCCGTCGCAAATATTTGCACGTGCCCGTTGGAGAGATTCATCACCGTGCCCGTGATATTCAGGTCCGTGGCAATCCTTCGTACACACGCCCGGAATCCCACCTTCTGGACTCTGCCGGTGATCAGGATTTCGATGGTTTTCACGGGTATCTCCTCTTGGTGTTCGCATGAAACCCGGCATGCCGGTTTTCATTGTCGGACTGAACCTGTCCGGGTCATCGACGTTTTTTCACCATTACCTTGTGCTGCATTCCTGTTATTGTCGTAGAATGGTGTAACGTATCATGTTTTCGTTCTGGGTTTTTTTCGCGTCACGGAAGGTTTCGCGCAGGTTTTTTTGTTCCCGATTCACACCGGCACAGATCTTTTGGTTTTTTTTTGAGAATCTCATTTTCCCTGTGGAATAAGTGCCGAGGCAACCTGTTCTCGTAATTCCGCAAAGAATGCATCTGCCTGTGTGATGTTCTCTGCATCGACCATGATCCGGATCAGGGGTTCGGTGCCGGATGCCCTGACGAGCGCCCAGTAATTCCCCCTTCGGATCTTCAGACCGTCCGTCAGGTCAATCTGTTCATGGGAATATTTTATGGATAACTGGGCAATAACCTGCAATCCATCCGGGGTCGGTATCTTCTCTTTTTTCATGATGCGCCGGGGCAATCCGGCGATCAGGGTCGAGAGGGGTTGTTGTGCCCTGGCAAGGATTGCCACCATCATCGCCGCAGTCATACCTCCGTCGCGGCAGAACTGGTGGTTAGGGAAGATCAGTCCTCCGTTCCCTTCACCGCCAAAGACCACGGTCCTTTTGGCAGCGATCAGTTCCCGCATCTTCCGGGCAACGTAGATACTGCCAACCGGTGTATAGACGACATCCGACCCGGCGGCGGTTGCTACCTGTTCCACCATCTGCGATGTGCTCACCGGTGTGACGAGTGTTCCCGTCTCCTTTTCGCAGATAAATTTGGCAACCAGCGCAAATTCCTGGTTCTCTTCAACAAATTGTCCGGTCTCGTCCACAAAGACTGCGCGGTCAGCGTCGCCATCGTGCGCCACCCCAAACGCAGCGCCGCTCGCTTTAACGAGCAGAGAGAGGTTAATAAGACCGTCCGGGGATGGCTCGGGCAGGCGTCCGGGAAATGTGCCGTCCATGATGCCGTTGATCGTGAGCACCCGGCACCCCATTGCCGAGAGAATCCGGGGGGTGGTCAGGCATGCTGGTCCGGAACCGGGATCTACTACAATCGTCATTCCCGTGCCCGGTCGGTTGGGGAATTGACTGGCGATGGCGTTTATATATTCATCCACCGCGTGGGGGGCGGCGGTTTCCCTGCCTACCCGGTTCCAGGATTGTACGGGGTAGGTGCGACCGAGGATCAATTGTTCCAGCTGGATGGTCTCGTCATCGCCCATCTCCGTACCGTCCGGTTCGATAATCTTTACGCCATTGTATTCCGGCGGGTTATGGGAGGCGGTGATCATCGCACCACCATCATAATGCTCCCGGACAATATACTGGAGTGCCGGCGTGGGGAGAATGCCACAATCGACCACGTCACACCCGGTGGCGAGGAGCCCGGCTTTAATCGCGCCCGCAAGGGTATCGCCCGAAGTACGGGTATCCCGTCCAACCGCGATGCACCCTTTTCGCATCGTTCCGAGAGATTCCCCGATGCGGAGCACCAGTTCGGGAGTCATATCTTTTCCGATCACTCCCCGGACGCCGTTCGTCCCGAACAACTGTTTCTTGTTCATGAAAACACCGGAGAACCGATCGTGCGTGTGGAGATCCCGGCAGGATCCGGAGTATATACAAAGAGAATCGTGCGGGGTATATCCGTGGCATACTGCCCTGATCGCAGATCCCTGGTCGTTTCGATGGAACCGGATGCTCCTGTGTTCACTCGCTCGTTTGCGGGTGGCATAAGGGCATCAGGACTTGTTTTTTTCGCTGGTGGCATCATCCTTTTAGATCCATTCAGCTTTTTCCCTATAATAGTCTTCGAACTTGTCGAGCGAGCAGAGTACCTGATCGACCGTTGGATTCCGGAGCACACACGGGTCACTCGCGAGATCGCCGATGATAATCTTCGGGATTGATCGTGCCTTGAAACCCTCAATGATCACGTACGCCATCCCCATGGTGCAGAGCAGATCGAGCATGGCATCGAGGTCGTTATTGTGTATAGCAAGGACTGCTTTATCTGCATCCAGTCCTACGGAAATATCCGCCCCGGCATCAAAAAAACCGGTAGTGTCCTTCCCTTTTTCCAACTGGTACTCATGATCTCCCAGGTGTTTGATCGCGGCGACTGTCCCGAGTTTTTTGAGTTCGGGTATGAGGGTCCGGATGAATGTGGTCTTTCCGCTGTTTGAGCGACCGACGATATGAATGATCTTCATGGGGGTGTCTCCTGTGTTCCGGTGGGAGAACCGAAAGGTTCCTGTTCCGGCAGATGTTTGGTATCCGGCAATGGGTCCGTTGGAGTAGTTGTATGCGCTGGTTCAGGTTCATCCGGGGGTGTCAGATCCGGTGCCGTGGGGGGGATTGTGTTGACTGTCATGTTTACGGGGATGGGTATGCCGGGTGTTGCAGGAATACCGGTGAGTTGGTTGACCTCAGGAGCTGCCTGAACCTGTACGGGCGTACCGGTTTTTTTCCGGGACGTACGATGAACGACGGGGGTGGATGGGGTTGCTGCGGTACTCTCCGTGGGTGTTACCACATCTGTATCTGAACTTCGCGTCTTTAAGATCGTCTTTGCGGTCTCGCCGACACTTCTCATCACGTTTGAGATCCGGTCTTCGATGTCTATCTCATCATCAATGTCGATCGTGGTCCCTTCCACTTCCAACAGGAATCGTGAGACCTCGCTTGCCTCAAACAGGAGATCATCCAGTTCATCGGTGGAAAAAAATCCGCACATTGCCCCGTAGAAGAATGTGGCACCGGATTTCCGCACTTTCTTCTTGAACGAGTGTCGCGCCTGGTTGACTGCCTGGGGAGTGTACGGTTCTTCCATGAACGGGACAAGTTCGGGAAGGTGTTTTCCGATAAATGTCATCTCGGCACCATTGGCGGTTCGGAAGTCCGTGCAGAGCCGGGCAAGCGCCCATTCGCGTGCGGTGATGTAGGTTCGTTTCCGTAAAAAAAAGTTCACCTTCCGGTACGTGGCACCATCGACTTTTTTGAATTTTTTGTATTTGTTGATCTCCTGCTGAATGGTTGATTCGTCCATAGGTTCTCCTCACATTTTTAGTGTATGAAAAAATTATTCCTGTCGTTTTCGTCTGAAAATCTTTTTACGGTATAGTATATAGCAGTATGTGGTTTATAGTCTTCCGAAATGGCAGCGTTTTCGTAGAATTTCCTCGAAAACGAAATGAACATAACCGGTGTATGTTCCCGTGCGCTTCTTTCAAATCCCCCTATTGAACAATCGGGGGCTGCGCTGCAATCATGATCAGAAAAAAACAGCCATGAACCATTGACGGAAAAAAGAGATAACATGAACATCCGGGCTGCAAGCTTTTCGCACTAACCTGAATTTGTTGTGCAGGCTCAACCGGTTTTCCGGCAACGGATGTGGTTGCTGAAAAGAAAATAGGTTTGTCCGATGGCATCAGGAACAGGATCAAGACGCAGGCAACCAGAGCGGGGAATCCGTTCGTGCTCACGCACTCCACACGTTCTTCGTTGTCGGGAACCGACACCCTGAAATCCCCCCGGACCGGGCAGGTTCCGGTTCGACGATATGAAAACCGGTCGGCAGACTTCAGAGGAACCTCACGAATAGCTAATCACCCGGAGGGTTTTTGCCCCCGCCAGAGCAACGGGTACTCCCGCGTTCTCGTGATTCCGCTGGCTGCAACAGGGAATCGACTTCTCAATTGTGGGAATCAACCGGAAACCCGGACGGGCATTTCTTCACTGGGACACGAGGTCGTACAGAAGAACAAAACCCTCATCAACGGAAAAGTGATGGTGAAAAAAGAGGAATATTCGGGTTATACCCCGGAGCTGGAGATGACATGACGAACCTGGGGAATGGTATCCAGGTTGTCAAATTCTTCGACTGCACCATCCGGGAAATGGATTCGGGTCACGGCAGGTGAAAAGTCCGGGCTGATAAACTTCGCGAACCAATACTGGTCTAGCACCTTTTGCGCCTCCTTAAACGAGAGTCCCGGGGTGACGATTGTCACGATCCCGTTTTTATCCTGCCGGCTTGCGAATTCCTTCACGGACAACTGGAGATGGTTCCCCGACATCCCGGTGATCTCTACAGGTTTATTGAACTGGGATATGAGTGCTTTCTTCAGCTCCGCTCCGGGATCTGCGATCCGTGCGAGCACGACAATATTCTCGTACCATGTGAGATCATAATCAAAGTTGATTACGCCATCTCCATTTTCCTGGACCGTGATATCGAGGTTCTTTGCAGTGAATGCCTGGACGGGACACGCTGCAACGATGAACACCATCGTTAATATGCCCAGAAGGAATAATGAATGCTTCATACTAACCTACCAATCATGATTGTTTCTCATGGCACAAGATAAGGTTTCCGCCGGTTCATCTGCCATTCGCGTTCAGACATTCATATCCCGGCTTTTTGGTCCGAACCATTCATCAAATCCCTTGAACCATTGGTTTTTTGATTTAGTGGACGGAATGTCGATGTAGCACATTTCTCCCGCATCCTTGGTAATACAAACATGCTGCCGGGAA
>JAQTSH010000035.1:0-1484 GCA_028711405.1 Methanoregula sp. | reverse complement strand
AAATGCAGACCTCTTCAACGATTGGCATGTGCCTGAAAGATCCCGATCCCCGGAATCCCGTGAAGTCCGGTGCGCAGCTGTTTGATGGGTGCAGTTTTGTGGTAATGGAGGCTCCGTCGTGAAAATTCCACCGGAAAAAATGTTTGCAATAAAGGGCGATTCCCGGCGGTTTTTTCGTATCTGCGGTTGAAAGTATGTGACAAACCGGAATTTGCCCTTTATCACATGAACTATATAAAACATCAAGAGAAATAATCAAGTATCCTGCCTATGAGAGTTCGCGGTTTTTATGAGTGGTCATCTGAAAAAAAAACCTTGTCGCTCTACAGGTTCCGGAACACCCGTTGAATACGGGTTCGCTGATGATCTCACATAGGATGGAGCTGATTGTTCCCCCGAATGCCCGGATTTGAACAGGACTTAATCGGTTTTACTGCCGACAAGGACGATCCCATCTCGGTAGTGAGTGCATTTTCCTTGGAACAGAACCCCATACACGAACAAAAGAGATAACTTCGCAGAATAGGTATTCTGCGAAAACCTTTAATTCTTTGAGATATGATAGAATAAAGCATGGAAACCGGTTATTTTTCTGAGTGGCTCAAAAGTTACCGGGACTACCTGCGGATGCGCAATTATGCACCTAATACGCTCGAGAGTTACGAGCAGGTGATCAAACATTTTGCATATTATGTCTGGCTACGCAGGCATACCGAAGTGACAAAACTTGTTTTTTACTGGAAAGATTTCGACAACGCCCGTCTCGACACGGATGTTGATGTAAAACCGGTCATGATCACGGATTTCCTTTCGTTTGTCTCATCGATGCAGACCTACAAACCCAAAACGTTCCACCGGATTATCTCAACGCTCAGCTCATTTTACCGGTTCCTCTATACTCAGGGAGCCGTTGTCGCGAACCCCATCACGGGCATCGAGCGTCCCAGAATCAAACAGCAGGAGATAAAATATCTCAAACACAGTCAGGTACTCCGCCTGATCGATTCAATTGAAGATCCCCGTGATAAACTGATCGTCAGGATGATCTATGCCACCGGGGTCCGGGTCTCTGAACTCTGTAACATGAATATTGAGGATATCGATTTTGAAGAGCACACGATTCGCATCCTGGGAAAAGGAGACAAGATCCGGATGGTGTTTGTCGATGACGACACGCTGCTCGATATCAATACGTTTATCGGCACAAAAATTATTGGTCCCCTTTTTGTCGGACAGCAAGGCAACCATATCTCCGCACGGGCAGTCCAGTATATTTTCAAACAACATGCCCCCGCTGGCATCACCCCGCATAAGATCCGGCACAGTTATGCAAGTGAGTTATACCGGAGATCCAAGAACCTCCGGGTCGTCCAGGAGAACCTTGGACATACGTCCATAAAAACCACAGAAATTTACCTGCATACCGATATCGATGAACGGCGAAACGTCTACCAGCAGTTTTTCCCGTTAGGGAATCACTATGA
>JAQTSH010000034.1 GCA_028711405.1 Methanoregula sp. | reverse complement strand
ACGAGCGCGGCTTCGGGAATCATATCATTGCCTTCAATGACACCGGCTGCGAGCAGGTCTCGACCGGTATCATAGACCCGGTCGCAGACCCTGCCGTGCAAACACTGGGAGGTCATGACAACGAGCGTACCACCGTCAATAAGTGCCCTGATCCGGGGGATCAGCGCAGTGCTGACATGCCCGAGTCCGGTGCCGGAGAGGACAAGTCCCTTGTACCCTTCATATGCCGAAAGAATCTCCGGCGGCATTCCCGGGTAGAACTGGACGAGACCACACCGTTCATCCAGGGCTTCGTGCAGGGCAGGTTCGTGGGTTTTACGTCGGACCGCGTGCGCTCCCAGGGTCACCTTCCGGGTGGAATAGTCGACAGTCCCGATCGGGTCTAACCCGATACTCTGGAACGCATCCCTCCGTGAGGTATGCATCTTTCTCACCCGTGTTCCGCGATGGATCGCACAGGAATCGTCACTCGTTGTCGCATGCATGACGATGGCTACCTCTCCAAGATCACTACGCGCCGCGCTTGCCGCACAGACCGCGTTGACCGCATTGTCACTGGACGGACGATCCGCAGAGCGCTGCGAACCGACAAAGACGATGGGCACGGGGGTGTCGATCATAAAACTTAATGCGGCGGCACTGTATGCCATCGTATCGGTGCCGTGCGTGACGATGATGCCGGTGACCCCCCGTTGGATCTCGGCATAGACGGCACGGGCGAGCTCCTGCCAGATCGACGGGGTCATGTTCTCGGAGAGGATCGTGTACAACTGTTTTGTCCGGTACCGGGCGATCCCCGCCAGCGCGGGAATGGCGATGAGAATATCATCGGCATCAAACTGGCTGGTGACAGCACCGGTACGGTAATCGATCCGGCTCGCAATAGTGCCGCCGGTGGAGATGATCGCAAGTTCGGGCAATGACGGATCCTGGTTGACCGGCACGGATCGTGGGGTTGCCGGTGCCGCATGTGCCACAAAGGTGCAACAGTCCGCTTCAACGCCGATATTATATCCGCTGTCCAGTTTGATGACTGCCATTCCATCGCGCCCGGTGATATACGTCCCGTTCCGGGTTGTGCCTCCGTACGAGCAGGTCACCAGATCGCCGGATGTAAACTGTGAATTTATGCTACCATCCTCCGTGCATCAGTTATCATATCCTCTTTTGCTTTCGAGAGTTTCGCGAGCCGTTCATCAATCAGTGTCGAATCGGCATCGAGTTGTTTTTTGCGCTCTTCCGATGCGATCTTTGTTGCAAAGGGCGCAGGTCCACCGGGTGATTTCCGGAGTGAAATCGAATAGTTCACGTCAAGGGCTTCATCGATCTGCTGCTGGGTGAGCCCGTTTTTGACAAGCGAGATGCCCACATCCAGATCTTTTGCCGCCTCTTCAAGGGTTTCTAAGGAAAGACTCTCCTTCTGGACTGCCCTGCCCACGATATTATGGGCGGTCCGGAACGGAAGACCATAGTTCCTGACCAGTGTATCGGCAAGTTCGGTCGCGGTAGAGAACCCTTTCCCGGCTTCTTCCTTCATCCGTGCAGTCTCAAATGTGGCGCTCGAAAGCATATCGATGAGGAGTCGCAGGCTCTCTTTCGCGTCCCGCATGCCCCGCCAGAGGTTGGGCGTGAGTTCCTGGAGATCCCGGTTGTAACTCATGGGTAATCCCTTGACCGTGATGAGTGCCCCGGTATATGCCCCAAAGACAGAGCCGGTCTTTGCCCGCATGATCTCTGCGGTATCCGGGTTCTTCTTCTGGGGCATGATGGATGACGTTGAACAGAACGCGTCATCGAGCGTGACAAACTTCACAAACGAGGTGCTCCAGATGACCAGTTCCTCGCAGAGCCGGCTGACGGTTGCCATGAGGATGGTGAGATCGGCAAGCGTCTCGAGCGCGAAGTCCCGTGTTGCCACGGCATCCATCGTGTTTGTCACAAGACTGTCGAACCCCAGCAGCCGGGCAGTCAGTTCGCGGTTAATCGGGTACCCCGTCGATGCAAATGCGGCAGCCCCAAGCGGGCACTGGTTCACCCGGGCATACGCATCGCGGAGCCGGTCAAAGTCCCGGGAGAATGCCTGTTCATAGGCAAGCAGGTGATGAGCGAGTGTCGTGGGTTGTGCATGTTGCATGTGGGTGAACCCGGGCATGATGCTCTCGCGGTGCTGGTCCGAGAGCGCGATGAGGACTTCCCGCACTTTTAAGAGCGCACCCATCTGCTTTAACAGGTCTTCCCGAAGTTTGATCCGGATGCAGGTCGCCACTTCGTCATTCCGGGACCGTCCCATGTGCATCCGTCCCCCGACCTCGGCACTGAGGGCTTCAATGATCAATGCCTCGATCCCTGCGTGGACGTCTTCCAACCGGTCGTCAAACACTTCGTCAGGAACCCCTTCGTCATGCAGTTCGAGCAGTGCGGTCAACAGCTGTTTTGTGATCTCGTGGTCGTTGATCTGCTGCTTGTCAAGCATCATCACGTGGGCAATATCCACGAGAATATCTGCATCGGCAATGCAGCGATCTGCACGCATGGATGAGAGAAAATGCATCATCTCCCCGGTTCTCTCACCAGAAAGACGACCAAGCCTCACAACGTCAGTTCGCATATATGTACCATCCGGTTGTAATCCTGTAGCTATTTGGTCGTATGATGATTAAATCCACGCCTTTCTTGCGGCGAGTTCGATGGCGCGCTGGACTGATTCACGCGGGATGATGGTGGCGACTGGCACATGCACGAGTTGTTCGATGATACTGGACACGATCGGGGCACAGACAATCGCGATTGCCCCTTCGCGTTCCGCCCGGACTGCGGCAACGATCGCATCTTCCATTGTATGCACCGGGTATTCCCTGACCCGCATCCTGTGTCCATCGATATCCGCCACCCGCTCCTCCACGCTTTCGAGCACCGGGCGTGCCGCAATCAGCCCGATAAAGTTCTCATCGCCGACGTGATAGAAATGGCGTAATGCGCGAACGATCGCTCGCAGGGTGGAAAGATTGGGCGATCGTTTCCCGTGCAGGATTTTATAGAGCGAGCTCTGGGCGATCCCACATTTCTCAGATAGTTCCCGCACGCTGATGCGCAGGTCATTTTTCAGGAGTGTGTTGAGGGTTAAAATAAACTCCTCGTCCGAGATCATCGCGGCGCGCATGATCCGGTCGATTGGATCGATCTGTGTCATTACATAGATACAATTGGGTTCATTTTTAATAATTTTCCCCTTTTGTCCTTATGTCTCGCCTCTCGCATTCCCTTTGAATGGACATTATTACAAAATATCTTCTCTCAATGTCGAATATATTTACAATTTTTAGCACAAAAAGAGAGAAATAATGTCCATAAAGGTATTTTTTTATAGCGCCGGTACAACACTTCCGGTATGAAAGCGATCACTCTTATGGTTGTTGCCTGTGCGGTCATTGCCATTGTCCTGTTTACCGCCGGCTGCACCCAGCCTGCCGGACAACCCACCAGCTCGAATGTCACCCTGCAAAAATCCAGTGTCAGTCTTGTCTATATGAACCCGGGTCAGATGCCCCAGCTCCTTGCCACCGGACAGGTGGACGGGTACATGGCTTGGCAGCCGTTTGTCTCAATCGCAGATGTGAGCAAGATCGGCACGGTCGTATCCTATTCCCAGGATCTGCCACCGAAACAAGTCTGGGAGGATCATTCCTGTGACAGCCTTGTCGCCAGAAACGATATTGTCTCGGCACATCCCGACATGACGAATGCGCTCTCGGCAGTGTTTGTCGAAGCGACCAACTATACGAGGAACAACCCGGATCGCGCCGCTGAGATCAGCGCAGACTGGCTCTTCGGGAGCAGTAACCTGACCTACGGCAATGTCACTATCAACTCCGTAGATGTGGAAAAAGCCTCTATCCCGACGATCAAGTTCACGAACGATCCGTCAGATCAGTGGATCACCTCCAATGACCGTTTCATCGGTGCATTAAAAGAGATCGGGTTTATCAGTGGAACTCTCTCCAATGTCACCCCCAATGCATCCCATGCGATGCTCTATAACTTCGTGCCATACAACACCGCGAATGGGATGCTGGCGACAAAAACCATCGTTAGTCCCACAACAGCCCCGGCAAAAATTTCCATCGGGTACCTGCTTTCAGATCACGATGCCCCGCTCTTTGTTGCAGTCAAGAACTGGAAATATTTCCTCGATAATTACGGGTTTGCCCTCAAACCGAAGGTAGATACTGCTGGTAAAGTTGAGCAGGCAGAACTGATTGTCAACAACCAGAAAGTAGCCGATGTACAACTGGTCAAAGGTGATGGCGGTCCACAACTGATGACCCTTTTAGGATCCAATACGATTGACTTCGCCGTAGCCGGAACCCCGCCGACCATCGCTGCTGTCGATAAGGGAACACCTATAAAGATACTCTTCCCAGTACACACGGAAGGTTCGGGGCTTGTGGTCACCTCCAAATCCTCTGCAAAAGACTGGAACAGTTTCATTGCATGGATAAACGAGAGATCTGCGTCAGGAAAACCGGTGAAGATCGCTGTCGCACCCAAGGGCTCGATACAGGATGTGCAATTAGAGTATGCACTTGAACAGAGCGGTGTGGCGGTGACTGAAGCGAAATGAGATGGTATCTCAAAATCATTTCCCCTGTTTTACTTCTGGTTGCCTGGGAGATTGCTGCTATTGCAGTCAATAATGAATTTATCCTCCCCCGCGTCGGGTCTGTATTTGTTGTGCTTCTCCAGCCGACAAAGGATATCCTCGGTAGCGGAAGCCTTCTCGATAACGCGATCATCAGCCTCACCCGTGTCGTCTCCGGGTTTCTTCTCGGGATTGTCGTCGCTATTCCGATCGGTATCGGCATGGGAAGGGTGCGGTGGATCAACGACATGGTCGATCCCGTCATAGAGCTCATCCGCCCGATCCCGCCTATCGCGTGGATTCCTCTGGCCCTTGCCTGGTTCAAGATCGGGCTCGCGTCCATCTTGTTCATCATCTTTATCGGGTCGTTCTTCCCGGTCCTCTTGAATACCATCGATGGTGTCCGGCGGGTGAACCGTACCTGGATCGAAACCGCATATATGTACGGGGCAAAAGAGCTGCAGTTACTGGTAAAAGTGATTATTCCAGCCGCTGCACCGACTATCTGGACCGGGATCCGGGTGGGATTTGGCATCGCATGGATGTCGGTCGTCGCAGCGGAAATGCTGCCCGGTACAACCTCCGGGCTGGGCTACCTGATCATGTACTCGTATAATTTCGGGCAGGTGCAGGTGATTATTGCCGGCATGATCGTGATCGGTATCATTGGTCTGGGTATCGACATTTTCTTAAAAGAGGTTGAGCGCCGGAAATTCCGTTGGCAGGGACTGGAGCGGTAGGTGCTGTATGCAGTTGACCATTGACAACCTTACAAAAGAGTTCACAACTGACGCCGGTGAACATATCGTTGCGTTGTCGGATATCAACCTCGAGATCCGGGACTCCGAATTTATCTGCCTGCTCGGACCTTCCGGGTGCGGGAAAACCACCCTGCTTCGGATCATCGGTGGACTGGATCAACCCTCCAGCGGGCAGGTCATTCTTGATAACCAAGTCATCACCCGCCCCAACCCCCGGATGGCGATGATCTTCCAGGAATATTCCCTGTACCCGTGGCGGAACGTACTTGACAACACCGCCTTCGGTCTTGAGCTCAATGGTATGAGCCGGGAAGAGCGGTATGCGGTTGCGAAGCGGTATCTTGACCTGGTCGGACTCACGGAATTCAGCCAGAGTTTCCCGTATGAATTATCGGGCGGCATGCGGCAGCGGGTGGCGGTCGTGCGGGCGCTTGCCGTGGAACCGGCTGTTCTTCTTATGGATGAACCCTTCGGGGCGCTCGACGCGCAGACGCGCAACAAGTTGCAGCACGACCTTGTCGATATCTGGGAAAAGACCAAAAAGACGATCCTGTTTGTGACGCACAGCGTTGATGAAGCGGTCTTCCTTGCTGACCGGATCGTTGTACTGAGTCCCCGTCCCGGTCGTATCTGTGAGAACATCCCGATCGAACAACCGCGACCCCGTGACCGCACCAGTGTGGAGTTTGCACAAGTCAGAAGACACGTGCTTGATCTGATCAGCCTGAAATAATACTCCCAGTAAGGTTTAATACGCCACATTGCCATTTTATTAAAGCAGTTTGTGAAGCGTACCGGCATGATAATCCTGCATTTAGGGATCTTCGTGCCCGCTTTTACCAGTTATTTCACAGGAGAAGGACGCGATGGTTAGAAAACCGGGAAAGATGTACAGGAACCTGGCAAAGAAAGCCTATACACGGCGCGAGTATATGGGCGGGGTTCCCGGTAGTAAGATTGTGCAGTTTGAGATGGGAAACCTTTCGCAGGAATTTCCGACCGAGATCGATCTGGTTGTTGAAGAGACCTGCCAGATCCGGCACAGCGCGCTTGAGGCGTGCCGTATCTCCATCAACCGTAAGCTCTTAAAAGATGTGGGCAGGATGAACTTCCACTTCAAGGTCCGGGTCTTCCCCCACCATGTTCTCCGCGAGAACAAGCAGGCAACCGGCGCCGGTGCAGACCGTGTCTCGGAAGGGATGCGGCTTGCGTTCGGTAAAGCTGTCGGGACCGCTGCCCGTGTCGACGCGGGTCAGGAAGTATTTACCGTCTTTACGACCCCGCAGTATCTTGACAAGGTCAAAGCCGCGATGCGCAACGGAGCCCACAAGCTTCCCTCGCCATCCCACCTGAGGGTCCACACGATCAAGGTCAGTGGCAGGATCATTGCCGCACCGAAGATTGCCGGTGACCGGGCAGCGGAAACCCCGAAGCCGGTTGCTGAAGTCGAAGCCGCAGCTGAACCCGTAGCGAAGGGTGCTGAGGCAGGCAAGGGCGCACACAAGGGAGCGGAAACCAAGGGTGCTGAACCCGCAAAGGGCGCAAAGGGAGCGGAAGCAGCGAAGGGTGCTGAAGCCGGAAAGGGTGCAAAACCCACAAAGGGCGGTAAAGCCCACTAACGTATCAGCCACTCATTTTTTTTCAATACTTTTTTGCGAACTTTTCCCTGAATCTACCAGATTTTTAATAAATTCGCATGAAATCCTGTCATCGGCGGGATAAGAATCCCTTCCTTCATCAGGCGGGATGATCTCTCATTTTCCGCTTCTAAAAATCAATTTTTCAGGGAGAGTCCATCAGTTGCTGTTCCGTGATCTCAAAAAATCTCGCTATCTTGGAGACGGTAAAAGTTAACAGGTATCAGGTAAGGAACCGCCTCACCCTAAAAATCCGCCATCGTCCGCTGTGTCGGGTTTGCCCATTCCTGCAACTTCGATGCAACAGTCTGCCGGGTTTTTGGATATTGTTTGAACTTTTCAGTTGCACAATATTTCCCGTCCTTCAGCACGAGATATCCGGCAAGATCCTTTTTAACAAGCACATCCATCTCTGCCTTGATCTTATCAATCAGCGATTGCCGGGAAGTTGCCGTCACCAGAGCGAAGAGGCGCTCAAGTCCCTCCTCGCACATTTGATACGGTGTTTTTCCTTCAGATTTGGTATCGAAGAGCTGCATCACAATATCAATGAGCCCGCGCCGGATCTCAAAATGCTTCATCTCGGGAACAAGACTAAATGGAATCTCCGGCAACTTCTTTAGGTTTTTGCCTTTCATCTCTATGAGTGCATTCCGCAGGGGATTATTCTGAATATACTCCTCTTTTTTCAGATCAAACGAATTCATCACCACCATCTCGCAATGATTGCCATCATTACCGAAGGTGAGACGACTGCTCATCGTATCGGGAGGTGTGGTATACGCCCGACAGCCATAAGTCGAGAGACTACGGGAATCAAGATCCTTGTACGAATCGAGCTGGCATTTCTTCGACCTGTCATCACAGGTGAGATCAATAGCCAGCCACCCTTCAGGTCCACAGGCAAAAATATCCGGCTGTTTGGGCGTTCCGGTCGATTTTTCAGAAAGCGGAGATTCCACCCGGTAATTCGTGTAACCTGCAGCAAAAAAGGGACCGGTAAATTGTACTTTTTTATAGGAGTGGAAGAGCTGGATGGTGTTACGCCAGAGCACGATACGATTATCGGTATCAGGCAAACATCTCAACCCCGTCAAAGTAGATCGAGGTCTTACCTGCGTTATCCTCCCCTTGAACCGTCGCAATCCTCGGCGCTGCATTCACGCACCCTTTCCCGGGCACCGTGAGGTAGGCATAGTCCGGTCCGACATCCAAAAACACACGATCCCACGTATGGAGATCCACGCCTCGGAACCGTTTGAAGTCAGACTCAGATTCCGTCTCCACAAGCCAGAGATTCATCGTACCCCGTCCCATCGAAACAGTTTGAGCGAATGCATCCAGATCGATAGTCTGAGTAAAATCCAGCTCGAAAGCACCCATCTTGTTGTCGCGGATCTTCGTTGCTTCAAGGATTGCATCTTCGTACCGATTCGCTATATCCGAGATTGAGAGCATCACCTCATCCACATCCACAGCCCTGTTGATGGTCACTTTCCCGTTACTATACCACTCAGCTGAGATTGCAACCGATCCACCGCTGATCTTCTGCCATCGTGTACTGTAAATTGCAAATTTCTCCTTTGCGAGCGTCAGGACATCTTCAAGCCCTTGGAGTTGCCGTGTCGCCCCGCCATACCAGGCTTTTAAACTGAAATTACCAGCGTTTTCTTCAGGAGTGAGCCCATCGGAGAATTTCAGTCCTATCCCTTTCTCCTTCCACGATTCGACCTGCCCGAAATACAGCAGCTGGTTGCGGGAGAGCCAGCACCGGTCAAGTCCGTTAATGCCTTCAATCCATTTGGAAATAGCCGCATCTGATTCATTTGCATCAAGAAGACTGTACAAAATCCAGACCCTCTTCCGTGTTGAATCGAGAAAAAGCGAGCCAGGAGAATGGCTCCCGTCATTCACATGCCAATGCTCGGCATCCAATTTTTTCCACCGACCGTATTCATCAGGACAGGGAAAATCGGTTAAACTGATATTGCTTTCAATCAAGTAGGCTTTTAACTGCGTCGAATAGGTGGCGCCAAAGCGGGATAACGATTCTTCGTTACCTTCAAAACCTGCCTGTAATAAATTTTTCATTTCAGCAAATGTCTGGAGATGCGGCATAAGGGACTCTCACAAGGAATTCGAAACAGATATCAGATGATCTTTTAATATTACTTTCGCGGGTTGATCCTTTAATAATCTCACTATACCTCTCGTGAGTGATGATCTTTTTTTGCAGAAGACGGTCAGCACGTTGTTTTCCTCGCTTCAGCGAAGCCTTCGAACCGGTCAGATTTTTCAGTATATCCATACGATATATAAACAAGGAACATCAACACATCATCAGTCAGATGGTCATAGACTGACCGGATACACATAATAGATTGAATGAGCCGATCAAAATTTTCCGGATGCATCTCTTTCTGGACTGATGAACTGAACTGTTTACCTTCATTTGACAGGTAAATCCCCTTATTATCAGCAACAAACAATTCCGGATTATTCTCAATAATGTGCTCTGCGCTGTTTGAGTAAGTACCAAGCCGGTATGGCATGAAAATAAAAAATGGATCGGAACTGTGACATCGCCTTAATCAGCAGAAACAACTCTTTTCAGGCGGGGTCACAACTAGAAAATGTGGTGGTTGCTTATAAACCTGGACGAAAAATATCCGCAATTTGGGCTCTGTCTAAAAAATGAGTGATTCGATAATTTCCCCATTAAATATTTTTTTGAGTGTATGTGGAAAATTCTAATAATAAAGTTTAAATAGTATGAGATCAAATATATAACCATGGTAACCATTTGTCCGACACTTGAAAATTTTCAATCGGTGGACACGCTTTTTCCCATAATTAAAAATTTTCCCAAAGATTGTGTGTTAGAGAATGGTGTATTTTTTTCAGAACAAGCACCTTGCTGTCCTGTTTGTGGGGGTCAGATGGTTCATAATGGGTACAATATTCACACAAAAAAGGGGTCTGTCAACTCAAACTTGGAAAATATCATTGTCCGCATTGTCATAAGAATACCCAAGAATCCCCCACTCTTTTCAGAAAATTATTGAAATTTTTTGAAGGACATCTTGTTCCATTCTTACGGACTATTCGAACTGAAAAAGTCGCTTACCTTGGAATAGAAGTCATAATGAAACGAATTTTCCCGTTGGATAAGGATACAATTTATTCTTTAATCAATTCAGGAATCGATGAAACTACACTTCCTAAACCTGAAGATAGACCGGTTCAAATTATTGGATATGATGAGCAATTTCCTTCAACGGGGGGTAAACAACGCGTTAGAATTACTATCGTAGATCTGATTTCTGGCATACCCTATATCGATGTAATTGTAGATTCGAAAAATTCGGAGACAATAAAGTCGGTTTTTCTTCAAGCAGGTGTATCCTTTACAAAACCGACAATCATCGTAACGGATATCGATCAATCCTATCCTAAAATACTCCATGATTTATTTGGTGACAATTTTATCCATCAACCCTGTTTGTTTCATCTCCAGCAGTTGATCTGTAAGTCATTCAAAAAAAATTGTTCAATACACGATGAACTTTTAAAATATAAATTTTTAAATGTATTTTATAATCACGACAAAGAAATTGAATGGCTTTCTTCTCGATTAGAAACAGAGGATCATCTCGTATCTTCCGGGGATAAATCGAAGTACAGACATTGGTTATTTTCCATAAAATCAGAATTTCGAATTATTTGTAACGATTTAAAAAAATCATCGAATCAAAAAGGTCGCAGACACGTAAGAGCATATTTCGACATAGTTGAACATCAATTAGACTTAATGGAAAATATTGATGAATATAGCCCAGAATTACAAAAGAGGCTAAAAATGATGGATAAAAAATTTATTGATCTCACGATTTTTTGTGAATCCCAAAATATTCCAACGACGAATAATTTTATTGAAAATTATTTTTTCAGAACACTCAATACAAATTGGAAAAAGCGGATGCGTACTGATAAGGGTCTTATTAACCACTTGAAATGACGACAAATGTCGGAGTAGTCAGAAATCTGCTCAACTAAAGTCATTCACTTCCTCCTTTAAAGGCTTTTTTCTCCTCGATCAAAGCAATATACTCGTTGACCAACCGTTCACTCATATCCAG